>NZ_JBSFUU010000038.1:0-91067 GCF_053591955.1 Streptomyces sp. NPDC002845
TTCGTTGCGGCCCCGCGCCCCTTACGGGGCGCGGGGCCGCATCGGACTTCGCCAAGGCCGCTTAGCGCTCTTGCCGAACGGAGCGTGAGAAGACGGCAACGGTTCGCCCCGGAACGGCGAACGTGCCGGATTCCGCCTCGTACGACGAGGACTTGACGGTGGAGTCCGCCCCTTCGGCCTGCACCGGATGCAGGCCGTACGCCGTCCCGGCCGCCTCCGCGACCCGCTGCTCCTGCCGCTCGGGCGTCGCGTTGAAGACGACGACCAGGTCACCGAGGCGCATGGTGATCACACCGGGTGTCTCGTCCGCGCCGGACAGCGGGAAGGACAGCCTCGACCGCACCTGCTCGGCCGTGTCGAGGGAGAAGACGCTCTCCGTCGTACGGATCCTCAGCAGGTCCCGGTACGCGGCCGACGCGCCCTCGATCTGCTCGCAGCCCACCGCGACGGACGTCAACAGGGGCTTGGCGTAAGGCCACTTGGACTCGTTGTCGGCCGCCATCGGCAGCCCCCGCCCGAAGCCGTTGCCGTCCGCGCAGTCCCAGTGGACGGCATTGAACCAGTCACCGCTGTCGTACGAGTTGCGGTCGAGGGACTTGGAGCGCAGCAGGTCGGTGCCCGCCTGGGAGAGGGCCGGACCCTGGGAGAGGGCGGCCGTCGCCATGGCGAGGACCTGCATACGGGCCCGGTCGCCGGGGCTCACCGAAGCGGGCAGCTTGTAGGCGAGCGCGTCGAACAGCGACTCGTTGTCGTGCGCGTCGACGTAGGCGAGGGCGTCACCGGGGGCGTCCGCGTATCCGGCGGGCGAGCCGTTGTAGTCGACCTCGGAGCCCTGGACCCGCCTGCCACTGGTGTCGGTGAAGGTGAAGGTCCTGAGGTTGCCGCTCAGTCCGACCTTGATCAGGTCCTGGTAGTGCAGCAGCCGGGCCTTCTGCTCGGCCGAAGTGCCGTTGCCGCCCGAGGAGTTGGGCTCGGTGTAGAGGCCGGACGCGAAGCCCTGGACGCCCGGGTCGTCGTCGAAGGGGCCGCCACCGCGTACGGCGTCACGGGCGCGGTCGGAGAACGTCGCGATGCCCGTGCCCGCCATGTGCCGCTGCGTGGCCTGCGTGAAGCGGGCGTCGTCGGCGACCTCGCCGAAGTTCCAGCCCTCGCCGTACAGGATGATCTTCTTGCCGTCGACGCCGTCCTTGTCGAGGGTCAGTGCGTCGAGGGCCTTGCGTACGGCGAGCATATTGGCCTTCGGATGGTGGCCCATCAGGTCGAAGCGGAAGCCGTCGACCTTGTACTCCCTGGCCCAGGTGACCACCGAGTCCACCACCAGCTTGCCCATCATGGCGTTCTCGGGGGCAGTGTTGGCGCAGCAGGTGGAGGTGGCGATGCTGCCGTCGGCGAGGAGACGGTGGTAGTAGCCGGGGACGATCTTGTCGAGGACCGACGTCTCCGCCTGACCGCCGGCGGCGGTGTGGTTGTAGACCACGTCCATCACGACCCTGAGGCCGTCCTCGTTCAGCGACCTGACCATCTCGCGGAACTCGACCGTGCGCCGCGTACCGTCCGGATCGGTCGCGTACGACCCCTCCGGGACCGTGTAGTGGTACGGGTCGTAGCCCCAGTTGTACGCGTCCTTCGCGGCCACCTTCGCCACGCACT
Organism: Streptomyces sp. NPDC002845; assembly: GCF_053591955.1. Lineage (NCBI taxonomy): Bacteria > Bacillati > Actinomycetota > Actinomycetes > Kitasatosporales > Streptomycetaceae > Streptomyces > Streptomyces sp. NPDC002845. The sequence continues at coordinate 1,651 of NZ_JBSFUU010000038.1, forward strand.
CCTGCTGCCGGTCGGAGTCGGCCGGGTAGGAGGCCAGGTCGCAGTCGACGGTCGCCTGGTCCGCCTTCTTCTCGGGGATGGTCGCGATGTCGAAGGCGGGCAGCAGGTGCACGTACGAGGTGCCCGCCTCGGCGAGCTTCTTCAGGTGGCGGGAGCCGTCGCTGTTCTTGTCGGTGAAGGCGAGGTAGGTCCCCGGGTGCTCGGCCGTCCGGTCGGCGATGGAGAAGTCCCGGATGTGCAGCTCCTGGATCTGCGCGTCCTTCAGCGGCACCGCCTTGGGCTTGGCCAGGGTCGACCAGCCCTTCGGGGCAAGGGACTTGTCGGCGAGGTCGACGACGAGGCTGCGCTCGGAGTCGGCGGTCAGGGCCACCGAGTACGGGTCGGTGACCTCGTTGGTGACGACCTTCCGGACGCTCGGCGCCCACACCTCGACGACGTAGCGGTACGGCTTGTTCTTCCAGGACTTCCTGCCGGTGACGGACCAGACGCCGGTGGTGTCGTCCCGCTTCATCCGCACGGTCCTGCCGTCGAGGTCGAGGGCCACGGAGTGCGCCGTGGGCGCCCAGACGGCCAGCGTGGGGCGGCCCTTGCGGAACGTCGGCCCGAGGTCCGCCTTCGTCGCGCCGTACAGATCGTCCAGTACGCCGGCGATCTGCACGCCCGTCGCCGCCAGTACCGCGCCGTTCGCGGCCCGCCCGGAGGCGATGACCTGACCGCGCAGGGCCTCACGGACCCGGTCGCGGTCGCGCGGGTCGACGGACCAGGCGGTGTAGGAGGCCAGGTGCGGGAACCTGTCCTTCTGGGCGTCGGTGAGGGTGGTCCTGGTCAGGCGGAGCCACTTCGCGTCACCGCTGAGTGTGCCGTCCTTGACCACGATCGAACCGTCGCGCGAGTACAGCAACTGGGTGGAGGCGGCGTTGTCGTTGCCGTTCCAGGCCACCGTGTCCCGGTCGAGCCAGACCGCCTCGGCGGTGGTCAGGTCCAGGGCGGCGGCGCTGCCCTCGGGCTGCGGGAGCAGGTACTTTTCCTGACCGTTCAAGAGCCACACCTCATAGCCGTTGGTTCTGAGGTCCAACGACTGGTCGGCGGAGAGGTCCTTCTCGTCACTCTTGTGGATGATGTAGCTGAGGCTGGTGGCACCCTCGCTGAGCGGCACCTCGAAGACCGCGCCATAGGCGTCGGTCTCCACCGGCTCCAGGGGCTTCGACCAGTCCGTGGGGTTCGCGGCGCCGGTCCAGACGTGCAGGCCCCAGCCGTCGTAGTCGCCGTCGGCGCGGTGATAGTGGACGACGGCCTTGGTCTTGTCCTGCGCGGGGTAATCAACCGAGGGCCGCTCGGTGAGGACCGTCTCCTCACCCTGCTCGATCCACACCTCACCGGTCTTGGTGACGTCGATCGAGCGGTCGGCGGAGACGTCCTTGTTGCCCTCCTTGTCGATGACGAGGAAGCCCACGTTCGAGGCGCCGGGCCTGAGCTTGACGTAGGCGAAGGCGCCATACGCGTCGCGGCCGATGAAGGGGTGGCTGTCGGGCCAGTCCGTTGCCTCGCCGTCGGCGAGGTCGCCCCAGGCGTAGAGGCCCCAGTCGGTGTAGTCGCCGTCCGCGCGCTTGTAGTGGACGATCGCGTAGTCGCGCGAGGAGGCCGTGGGGGTCTCCTCGGCGGGCGGGGTGCCGGTGGTGGACTCGGCGGTCGCGCTCGCCGTACGGCCGGCCGAGTCGATCACAACGGCCTTGTAGCGCAGGGCGGTTCCGGCGGGGAGGTCGTCGGCGAGGGTCTGCGTGACCTTGTACGGGGCGTGGTCGGCGGAGCCGAGCGTCTTCCACTTGCCGTTGCCGGTCCGGGCGGCGAAGACGACCCGGTTGAGCTGCCCGCCGTCGACGTCGGCGCTGAGCTCGACCGTGCCGGTGGCGCCCGCGTCCGGGGCGTTCAGGGTCAGGGTCGGCCTGGTGGCGGGCTTGTCCAGCTTGCCCGCCGCCTTGAGGACGACCGACGAACCGGCCGGGACGGTGACGGTGACCTTGCGGTCGGAAGCGCTCTTGACCGTGGCGTCGGTGCCGTAGATCCCCCGGAAGGTCATGCCGGCCGAGCCCGTCGGGAAGGTCGCCGTCCTCGCCTCGTCGGCGTTGTTGAAGGCGACGACGTACTCGGTGCCGGACTTGGCGTCCGTGCGGGAGACGGCGTAGACACCGGCGCCGTCGGCCGCGTACCGCTCGGTCTGGACGCCGTCGGCGAGGGCGGGGTGGGCCTTGCGGAGCTCGGCGAGAGCACTGATCTGCCTGTAGAGCGGTGCTCTCGTGTCGTACGCGTCCTCGGCGTGGGTGCGGTCGGTGCCGAGCTGGTCGTCGTCCAGGTAGTCCGCCGTGGCGGACGCGAACATCGTCTGCCGGGCGTCCTTGTCGCCGCCCGCGCCGGTGAAGCCCTGCTCGTCGCCGTAGTAGATCACCGGGTTGCCGCGGCTGAGGAACATCAGCTCGTTGGCGAGCCCGGCCTTCTTCACCAGCTCGGCATCGGAGGCCTGACCGTTGTCCTGCTTCAGGAAGGCCCCGATACGGCCCATGTCGTGGTTGCCGAGGAAGGTGACCTGCTCGTACGCGTTGGCCCTGCCGGTCGTATACCGGTAGTCGTCACCGAAGACCGAGGACAGCCTCCGCGCGCTGCCGCCCTGGGAGGCGTACGCGCGGGCCGCGTCCTGGAAGGGGAAGTCGAGCGTGGAGTCGAGGCGGCCCTGGGTGACGTACGGCGAAGTGACCGCCGTGTCGGCGGAGTAGACCTCGCCGAACATGAAGAAGTCGTCCCGGCCCTTCTTGGCCGCGTACGCGTCGAGCGCGGTGGCCCACTGGGTCCAGAACTCCATGTCGACGTGCTTCACGGTGTCGATCCGGAAGCCGTCGATGTCGAAGTCCCTGACCCACCTCTTGTAGATCCTCTCCATGCCCTCCACGACCTCGGGACGCTCGGTCCACAGGTCGTCCAGCCCCACGAAGTCGCCGTACGTGGCGGACTCGCCGGCCCAGGTGGAGTCGCCCCGGTTGTGGTAGAGGGTGGGGTCGTTGAGCCAGGAGGGGATCTTGACGTCCTTCTTCTCGTCCGCGACCACAGGCGTACGGGGGAAGGACCTGGCGTCGACGGCGGGGAAGCCCTCGGAGCCGTCCGCGTAGTCGGCGTCGTCGAAGGGTTCGCCGTCCTTGGTCAGGTAGGGGAAGGCGCCCTTGGAGAGGTAGTCGTACGACTTCTCCTCATAGTCGACGACGTCGGCGGTGTGGTTGGTGATGACGTCGAAGAAGACCTTCATGCCCTTGGCGTGCGCCTTGGATATGAGGGTCTGGAGGTCCTTGTTGATGCCGAAGTGCGGGTCGACCTGGGTGAAGTCGGTGATCCAGTAACCGTGGTAGCCGGCGGAGGCGTCGTCACCGGTTCCCTGCACGGGCTGGTTCTTGAAGATCGGGGCCAGCCAGAGGGCGGTGGTGCCGAGGCCCTTGATGTAGTCGAGCTTCCGGGTCAGGCCCTTGAGGTCGCCGCCCTGGTAGAAGCCCTTGTCGGTGGGGTCGTACCCGGTGGTGAGGCGTGAACCGGTCAGGCCGCCCTTGTCGTTGCCGGTGTCGCCGTTGGCGAAACGGTCCGGCAGGACGAAGTAGAACTGCTCGCGGGTCAGGTCGTGCCGGGCGGGCTCAGCGGCGAGCTTCGCGTCCGACGGCGGCGAGGGCGGGGTGTCCGCGTGCGCGGCGATGGGCTGGACGAGGGCTGCGGCGAGCGCGGCGGCGGTGACGGCCGCGACCCGCCCGGCATGGGCGGTGCGGCGCGTCCGGGGCGCGGGCCATCTCGATATCACAGGCGTGGGCTCCTTGCGATTACGGCTCAGTGGGTCCGACCCCGCGTGACCGTATCGCTGACGAAAGGTTTACAGCAAGAGGCTTGAAACTCACGGCAAGAACTTTCAGCAGCAACCTTGACGTGCCCTTCTCAACCGCCCCACTCTCACAACGTGTTGAACCCTTGACCCCACATCTCGGAGCCGCAGATGACCAGACACCGACCCCCGGGTGTCTTGCGCCGCGCCGCAAGCGCCGCAACCGCTGGTGCCCTCGCGCTGGCCGGGGCGACAGCCCTCCCCGCCTCCCCCGCCCAGGCCGACGAGACCACCTCCGGCGATGTGATCGCCAACCTGTGGGAGTACAACTGGAACTCGGTCGCCGCCGAGTGCACCGACGCACTCGGCCCGAACGGCTACGGGGCGGTCTGGGTCGCCCCGCCCGCCGAGTCACTCAAACAGGCCAACTACGCCTGGTGGGACGTATACCAGCCGTACTCGTACGAACTCAGCGGCCGCTTCGGGACGGCGGCCCAGTTCGCGAACATGATCAACGCCTGCCACGGCGCGGGGGTGAAGGTCTACACCGACGCGGTGATCAACCACACCGCCGCCCAGACCGGCACCGGCTACAACGGCACGACGATCACCAACAAGTACGACACCCCGAACTGGGACCCGGGCGATTACCACACCTCGGCGGAGTGCCACGACGACGACCTGATCATCGACGACTGGAACAACCTCACCGAAATCCAGAACTGCGAACTCCTCGGCCTCCCCGACCTCAAGACCGAAGCGGAGAACGTCCGCTCGGGCCTCGCCGCCCACCTCAACCAGCAGATCGCCCTCGGCGTGGACGGCTTCCGCATCGACGCCGCCAAGCACATGCCGGTCGCCGACCTCAACGCCATCCGGGCCAAGCTCGACAACACGGCCTCGGGTGCGGAGCCGTACATCTTCCAGGAGGTGTTCCCCGGCCCGACCCCGCCCGCGAGCGACTACTACGCCTCCGGTGACGTCCTCGACTTCGCCTACGCCGACCGGATGAAGTCGGCCTTCCAGGGCAACATCTCCGACCTCTCCTCCCTGCCCTCCTCAGGCATCCTCACCCCCGCCAACTCGGTCTCCTTCGTGAGCAACCACGACACCGAGCGCGACGGCCGGCACCTGAGCTACAAGGACGGCGCCACCTACAAGCTCGCCAACATCTTCCAGCTCGCCTACAAGTGGTCCACCCCGACGGTCTACTCCGGCTTCGAGTTCTCCTCCTCCGACCAGGCCCCACCGAACTCGAACGGCTTCGTCACCGACACGGACTGCGCCGGCGGCTGGTACTGCCTCCAACGCGACACCGCCATCACGGGCATGGTGAAGTGGCACAACGCGGTCGGCTCTGAGCCAGTCTCCAACTGGTCGACCAAGTCGTCGAACGTGATCGGCTTCGGGCGCGGTACGGCGGGCTACATCGCCATCAACAACGGCTCGTCGGCGGCGACGTACACCTTCGCGACCGGGATGGCCGACGGCACGTACGCGAACGTGACCGACAACGGCGCCACGACGGTCACGGTCTCGGGCGGCAACGCCACGCTGACTCTTCCGGCGAAGAGCGCGATCGCCTTCTACGACGGTGAGTTCGAGCCGTGCACGACATGCGAGGACGAGGACGACTCCACGTCGACGGTGACGGCGACCTTCAACGAGTACGCGTCCACGACGTCGGGCCAGGACGTGTACGTGGTCGGCTCGATCGCGGCGTTGGGCGGCTGGAACACGTCGAAGGCGGTCAAGCTGTCGTCGACGGGGTATCCGGTCTGGTCGGGTGAGGTCAGTGTCCCGGTCAACACGTCGTTCGAGTACAAGTACGTGAAGAAGGACGCCTCCGGGAACGTCACCTGGGAGTCCAACGCCAACAGGTCGGCCTCCACGACCACTTCCGCCATCAGCTTCAACAACTCCTGGAACGTGGCCAACGCCACCGACGTGACCTTCAACGTCAACGCGACCACCGACCTGGGCACCAACGTCTACGTCGTCGGCTCCATCCCCTCCCTCGGCTCGTGGAACACCGCCGACGCGATCCCGCTGTCGTCGGCGTCGTACCCGACATGGAGCAAGCCGGTGATCGTTCCGCAGGGCACGACCTTCGAGTTCAAGTACATCAAGAAGGACGGCTCAGGGGACGTGAGGTGGGAGTCGGGCACGAACCGTTCGTACACGACGGGCAGTTCGACCGGCTACACCACGAACGGCACCTGGCAGTAGCCGACAGGTCCGCCATGCGCTCGGCCGGGGGCTCCCGGCCGAGCGCATGGCGGCGCCGACGTCAGCTCTTCGTCTCGCCCAGCGCGGCGCGCAACCAGTCCAGTGATCCGGTTTCCAGAACCGCGTCCGCAAGCTCGTTCGCGGTCTTGGTAGTGAGCCTCCGGCGACTGTTGTCGATCCACCGCTGGACGTCCGCGTAGCCCTGCGCCTTGTACTCGATGCCCTGGATCATGCACTCCAGCTTGTCGGCGTCCCGGGCACAGATCGCCTCCGGGGACTCCTTCGCCTCGTACTCCGCGACGAGTTCCCGTACGGCAGAGGCCAGCACCTCGGGCATACCAGCGACCTGGTCGGCCGTGACCGCCTGCGGGTCTGCCGCCGAAGCGTATTTCTTCCCCAGGTGGTTCACGTCGCCGGTGCGGGTCTCCTGCGAGTCGTGCCACACCGCGAGGAACGCGGCCCTCGCGGGGTCGGCTCCTTCGAGCTTCGCGATGACCGTGGCGATGAGGGCGGTGCGCCAGGAGTGCTCGGCCACCGATTCGGGGTCACGCACGCCGGCCATCCACCAGCCCGTGCGCTTGGTCTGCTTCAGCGTCCCCGCCTCGTACAGGAACCTCGCCACCTGGGACAGTTCGTCTGCCACCGTCGGACTCCTCTCACGCCTCGGCGAGGCGGATCGCGTATCGGATGCTCTCCAACTCCCGGCGACCACGTGCCGAGAGTTCTCGGTCATCCAACATCACGGGAAGTCGATCTCGCAGCGCACAGGCTGCCGCACCGGAACGCAGCAGGTTGGGACGGATCTGGAGAAGCGCCCACACACTGTGAACGTTGAGGTCGACATATCCATGGTGAGGTGCAACACCTCGAGCAAGGTGCATCAGGAGTCTGTCACCTGGCCATGGTCCAGGCGTCCGGGAGGCGATGAAGTCGTCGGAGAGCTCAAGGTGCGTTGGCTCGCCAATCCAGTACGCCCAGTAGTTGAGGTTCGCGGCTTCTCCGGCGTCATCCTCGGTGAGGTCCGTGTCGATGAAATAGCTCATGCGGTCGCGGTCGCCCTGCCGGGCCGCGACTGCCGCGACGGACCTGGAGTTGAGCCAGCGCGTCAGCCAATCCCCGGGCCTCTCGATGCTCTGCTGGTGAGCAAGCCACTCCGAAGTATCGGCCTGGTCGTCATATCCGCAGAGGTAGAGAGCCTGGCGGCGGAGGAGGAATTGCCCCTCGCCACGGGCCTGTTCGGCCGTCCGGCGCATCTGCGTGAAGAACCGGGTTCGGTCGGTTGACGACAGCTCGGGGCTGGAGGGTGCGGGGCCGCGGCGCGACCGGGGAGGCTCTGGCAGGTCACGCACAGGCTGCGGCGCCACGCCGTTGAGCGGCCATGCCAGCAGCTCGACCAGATCACGCTGCATCACCCACGCTCCGATCGGGCTGTCCTCAACCCCGGCTTCACCATCCAGTGCGCTCGCGAGGAGTACATCGGCCTCAAGCCCACGTTCGAGGGCCTGAAGGAGGGCGGGCGCGGTGCCCATCTCCATCAGCCGGTGTCGATGCACCAGCATCTGCCCGACGGGCACAGCAGTGAGAGGACGGCGGCCCGACTCCCAACCCGCGATCGTGTCCGAGGACACCTTCAGAACCTCGGCCGCTTCCTCCTGTGTGCGTCCCTGCTGCTCTCGTATGACCCGGAAGACATAGCCCGAGATGACACCCGCACGAGGGCGTCCGACTGGACCCTGACTGCCGGTCAGGGTTCGACGCGAACTCGACCGCATGGCTTCCCCATTCCCCACACTGCTATGTCACCGACCACGACGGGCGCGCGAACATTTCCGCCACGATCGACGTGACCGCCCGGCAGGCTGTCGCACACGCGGCAGCAGGAGCCGACATCGTGGGGCCTGCCTCCATGGTGCTCGGCACGACGAAGCGTGCCCGGAGCGCGTTGAACGAGACGGGGCACGAGAGCGTCTCGATCATGCCTCACGTCATCTTCTGGAGCACTCTCTATGACGGCTTCAGGCTCACCATGGGCGCCACTCCGAAGGCGGGCGTCAACCGCGAGTTCCAGATCAACCCCGGCAAGCCCGAGCAGTTCATCGACACCGCGCTTCAGCTCGTCGGCGACGGGGCCGACATGCTCCTGCTGGAGCCCGCGATGTTCAGCGCCGACGTTCTCACCGAGCTGAGGAAGCGCACTCTGGCACCGCTCTTCCCGTTTTCCGTCTCGGGCGAGTACACCACGCTCTCCACGGTGGACACCGCGACCGGCGAGCGAGACGTACGCAGGCTCGTGGAGCTCTTCACGATGCTGAAGCGCGCCGGAGCGGAGGCCAGCATCACGTATGCGGCGCTGGACATCGCCCGGTACCTCAACGGCTGATTGCGCTCCCGGCCCGAACCTCGTCAAGGATGGAGCGCGCGCCCTGGTCGGTCAGCTCCTCGGCCAGGGCCGCACCGAGCTTCTCCGGCTCACTGGACGCCCACGAAAGGGAACCCGACACCCGCCGAGCGCCATCGAGTGACGTGACCTGTGCGAAGAGCGACAGGGAACCATCCGGCCGGGTCTCCGCATACGCACCCACGGGCACGCTGCACCCGCCGTGCAACTCGGCAAGCAGGGCCCGCTCCGCCCGTACCTGGGCGTCAGCGGAGGCGTCTCCCACGGTGGAGAGAATTTCCTGAATCGCCGTGTTGTCCTCGCGTACCTGAACTCCCAATGCCCCCTGCCCCGGTGACGGCGGAAACAGGTCCAAGGGCAGCAGTTCACCAATTGCATCGTCCAAGCCCAGGCGACGAAGACCCGCAACAGCCAAAACCACAGCGTCGAGGCCCATGGCCTCGATCTTCTTGAGTCGGGGTGGGACGTTCCCCCTGATTGGAATCACTTCAAGGTCTGGGCGAACCGCCAGAAGCTGAGCAATTCGACGAGGCGCACCGGTCCCAACTCGCGCGCCCTTCCGCAGCCCGGCCAACGTGGAACCGCACAGGGCATCCCTCACATCCTCGCGGCCCGGTGGCGGCAACAACATGAGGCCGGGCGGGTTCGCAGTGGGCAGGTCTTTGAGGGAGTGGATGACAACGTCCACATCTCCCCGGACCAGCGCCGCTTCCTGCTCCGTGCTGAACGCACTCCCACCACTCACCGCCGAGACGTTGGACAGGAGCGACTTTCGGTCCTTGTCTCCGCCTTCAAGAATTACTTGGTGGTTAAAGGTGACTTCGGGAAGGCGATGACGGAGCGGGGCAAGATATTCCCGCACCTGCGCTTTGGCAAGGTTACTTGCCCGCGAGCCGACCAAATATGTTGCCACGGAGATCAACTCCATAGAGGTGATGAGCTGTCAAGCCATCGTACTCCGAGCCAAGTTGCGCTTATCCCGACGAATTGTCGGCGAAACGCCTATGGCTGGAAGCATTCCGTCTTCGAGGGGCTGCCACCCCGATTGGAGTGGCAGCCCCTCGAACGCTGGGGAAGGCTGTTGCGCGCCCTCAGGCCGTCGTCCACCACACCGTCGTGTCGGAGGGCACCTTCGCCTCGGTGGCCGTCGCGGTGACCTCGCCGTTGGCGAGCAGGACGCGGCCGTACGCCGGAACCGTGACGGTCGAGGCGGTGGTGTTCGCGACGCAGACGAACTCGCCGCGGCGGAAGGCGAGGACGCCGTCGGGGGCGTCCAGCCACTCGACGGAGTCGCCGGCGCCGAGGCCGGGCTGCTCGCGACGTACGGCCAGAGCGGAGCGGTACAGCTCCAGGGTGGAGTCGGGGGTGCCGGACTGGGCCTCGATGCTCAGGTCGGCCCATTCGGCGGGCTGCGGGAGCCAGCTGCCGCCGTTGCCGAAGCCGTACGACGTGCCCTCGCGGGTCCACGGGATGGGCACCCGGCAGCCGTCGCGGAAGCCGTCCTGGCCGGCGCCGCGGAAGTACGCGGGGTCCTGGCGGACCTCGTCCGGCAGGTCGACGACGTCGGGGAGGCCCAGCTCCTCGCCTTGGTAGATGTATGCGGAGCCGGGGAGGGCGAGCATGAGCAGGGTGGCCGCGCGGGCCCTTCGCAGACCGAGCCTGCGGTCGCCCGCCGAGCGGATCTGGGTGCCGAGGCCGGCCTCGTTGGCGAAGCGGGTGGCGTGGCGGGTGACGTCGTGGTTGGAGAGGACCCAGGTGGCGGGGGCGTTCGCCGGGCGCATCGCGTCCAGCGTGCGGTCGATGACCGTACGGAGTTCCGCCGCGTCCCAGTCGGTGCTCAGGTACTGGAAGTTGAAGGCCTGGTGGAGCTCGTCGGGGCGGACGTAGTTGGCGGTGCGCTCGATGGTCGGGGTCCAGGCCTCCGCTACGAAGATGCGTTCGCCCGCGTATTCGTCGAGCACCAGGCGCCACTGACGGTAGATCTCATGCACGCCGTCCTGGTCGAAGAACGGCATGACATCGTTGCCCAGCAGCTTCACCTGGTCGTGGGCTCCGAGGTCCGGGAGGCCATCAGCCTTCACCAGCCCGTGGGCGACGTCGATGCGGAAGCCGTCGACGCCCATGTCGAGCCAGAAGCGCAGGATCGAGCGGAACTCGTCGCCGACCGCCGGGTGTTCCCAGTTGAAGTCGGGCTGCTCGGGCGCGAAGAGGTGGAGGTACCACTCGCCGGGGGTGCCGTCGGGTTCCGTGACGCGGGTCCAGGCCGGGCCGCCGAAGATGGACTCCCAGTCGTTCGGGGGGAGTTCGCCGTTCGCGCCCTTGCCCGGGCGGAAGTGGTAGCGGTCGCGGAGGGAGGAGCCCGGTCCGTCGGCGAGGGCCCGCTTGAACCACTCGTGCTGGTCGGAGGAGTGGTTGGGGACCAGGTCGACGATGATGCGCAGGCCCAGCTCATGGGCGTCGCGGATCAGGGCGTCGGCGTCGAGCAGGTTGCCGAACATGGGGTCGACGGCGCGGTAGTCCGCCACGTCGTAGCCGGCGTCGGCCTGTGGCGAGGCGTAGAAGGGGCTGAGCCACACGGCGTCGACGCCGAGGTCGCGCAGGTACGGGAGTCGGGAGCGTACGCCCTCCAGGTCGCCCATGCCGTCGCCGTTGCTGTCGGCGAAGCTGCGGGGATAGACCTGGTAGATCACCGCGTCGCGCCACCAGTCGCGGTGGCCGGTGACGGTGGCGAGAGCCGCTGTCGAGGAGGGGGCCGGGGCCTGGTCGGCAGTGTGCTGGCTCATAACATCCTTGATGCGTAACGGAGTTCGGTCAATGGGAGTACTTCCCTGATCGCGCTCGGGCGAGGCCGGGAGCTCGGGGGGAGCGTACGTACGTCTGATGCAGGCGGCCGCGGTGGCTGCGGGGTCGGATTGACACCGCGGCCGCCAACCCACGCGGCAAGGCGCGCGGGAGCTTTGTCGATGGAACCTCAGCCCTTCGTGCCGCCCGCCGTCAGGCCGGTCACCAGGTTCTTCTGCACGAGGTAGAAGAACGCGGAGACGGGGATCGCGATCAGCACGGCGGTGGCCGCCATGTAGTGGCGCTGCGCGTCGTGCTCGCTGACGAAGCTCTGCAGACCGACCGCGAAGGTGTACTTCGTGTCGGACAGCATGAACGTCGAGGCGAAGGCGACCTCGCCGAACGCGGTGATGAAGCTGTAGAACGCGGCCACCGCCAGACCCGGCTTGGCGAGTGGCAGTATCAGCCGCGCGAACGTGCCGAAGGGGGTCAGCCCGTCGACGCGCCCGGCCTCGTCTATCTCGAACGGGATGGTGTCGAAGTAGCCCTTGAGCAGCCAGGCGCAGTACGGCACCGCCGTCGAGCAGTAGACGAGGACGAGGCCAAGGTAGCTGTCGATGAGCTGGAGTTCCGACAGGATCTGGTACATCGGCACGATGAGAACGGCTATCGGGAACATCTGGGTCACCAGCAGCACCCACATGAACTTCTTGTAGCCCGGAAAGCGCATCCGCGATACCGCGTAGCCGGTCGTCGCGGCGACGAGGACGCCGATGACCGTCGTACCGAGCGAGACGATCAGTGTGCTCGTCAGCCAGTCGAAGAACTTCGTCTCCTGGAGCACGAAGGCGTAGTTGGCGAACGTCATCTTCCCGAAGATGCCTCCGGGGTGGAGGTAGTCGTCCTTGTCCGGGCCGAGGGACAGATAGATCAGCCAGGCGATCGGGAAGAACGCGATGAGGCTCGCGACGGTCAGGATGCCGTGCGAGGCGAGCAGGGAGAACGGGCCGCTCTCGCCGCGGCGGCGCACCCTGCGCGGCGGGGTGTCGGCCGGGGTCTCGTCCGCCCTGGCGGGGGTCTTGACGGTCGTGGTGCTCATGGGGACTCCTGCCTCAGATCGCGAGCTGCTGCTCATTGCGGTTCAGCCAGCGGCGGTAGACGGAGGTGAAGACGATCAGGATGGAAAGGAGGAGCATGCCGTACGCCGCCGACTGCGCGAAGTCGCGCGGCTGCTGGCCGAAGCCCAGGAAGTACGCCCATGTCACAAGGATCTCCGCGTCGGGCGCGGTGTTGCCGAACAGCAGGAAGATGACGGCGAACTGGTTGAAGGTCCAGATGATGCCGAGCAGTACGACGGTGGAGCTGACGGACCTCAGACCGGGCAGAGTGACGTGCCGGAAGCGCTGCCAGGCGGTCGCGCCGTCCATTTCGGCGGCCTCGTAGAGGGAAGCGTCGATGGACTGGAGGCCGCCGAGCAGCGAGACCATCATGAACGGCACCCCGCACCAGGTGTTGACCATGATCGCGGCGAACCGCTGCCAGAAGGTGTCCTCCAGCCACAGCGGGGTCGGCAGGTGGAGTGCTTCGAGGCCGGAGTTGATGATGCCGGCGTCGGCGAGCATGAAGCGCCAGCCGAACACGGTGACGAAGGTGGGCACGGCCCACGGCAGGACGAGGATGAGCCGGTAGAAGGTGCGGCCGCGCAGCTTCTGGTTGAGCAGCAGGGCTAGGCCCAGGCCGATGGTGTAGTGCAGGCCTACACAGGCCGCCGTCCAGACGAACGTCCAGATGAACTTCGACCAGAAGCGGTCGTAGGCGGTCTCGCCCCAGAGGATGTCGGCGTAGTTGTCGAGGCCGATGAACTTGTAGGTGGCCTCGATGTGGTTGACGCCGATCGTGCGGGCCGTGTTGAGGCTGTTGGCGTCGGTGAGCGACAGGTAGAGGCCGTACGCCAGCGGATAGAGCACGAGTACGCCGAGCACGACGGCCACGGGGGTGATCATCGCGTACGCGTACCAGTACGTGCGGTACGACTGCCTCAAACGCGTGAGCGGTCCGCCGGGGCGTCGCGGGCCGGGGCGCGGTCCTCGCTCACCGCGGCGCTTGCCGGTCGCGCGGTCGATGGCGACTGTCATGGTTCGGCACCTTCTGGGGTTCAGACCTGCTGGGGGTTCAGACCTTAAGGGGACTCAGGCCTTCTGGAGGTTCAGGGAGCGGGCCGGTGGCCGGTGGCCTGGGGCGGCAGGCCGATGGCCGCCGGGTCCTTCCCCCCCCGTGTTCAGGAGGACCCGGCGGTCAGTCGGGGTCACTTGCTGAAGTCCGGGACCAGCTTGGCGATCGCGGTCTCCGCCTTGCTCAGGCCCTCGTCCAGCGACTGCTTTCCGCCGGCGATCTCGTTCAGCTCGGTGTCGAGCGGACCCCAGAGGGAGCTGTACTCGGGCAGTGCCGGGCGCGGCTGGGCGGCGGAGAGCACGCCCTGGTAGCCGGCGATGCCCGGGTCGGCCTTGACCTCGTCGGTGTAGGCGTCGTCACGGGTGGGGAGCGTGGAGTTCTTCAGGGCGATGGTCTCCTGGGCCTTCACCGAGGTCATGAAGTTCACGAACTTCAGCGCCGCCTCCTGGTGCGCCGCGTCGGAGCCCGCGTAGACGGAGAGGTTGTGGCCGCCGGTCGGGGCGCCCGCCTCACCGGAGGAGCCGGCCGGGACGGTGGCGATGCCGAGGTTGGCCTTGTCCTTGAACGCCGAGCCCTTGTAGAAGTTGGTGATCTCCCACGGGCCCTGGAGGATCGCGGCGACCTTGCCGCTGACGAACGCCTCCTGGATGTGGGCGTAGGCGTCGGCGGTGGTGTCGGCCTTGTGCAGGCCCTTGCCGTCGAAGAGGTCCAGCCAGGTGCCGTACGCCTTCTTCGCCTCGGCCGAGTCGACCGTGATCTTCTGGGCGTCGGCGTCGACCGTGTCGGTGCCCTCGCCGTAGAGGAAGGACTGCGCGTAGTACGCCTGGGTCGAGCCCCAGTAGCCGTCGACGCCGGTCTTGTCCTTGATGGTGGCGGCGGCCGACTTCAGGTCGTCCCAGGTCTTCGGGGCCTCGGTGATCCCGGCCTGAGCGAAGAGTTCCTTGTTGTAGACCAGCGCGAGGGTGTCCGTGGTGAACGGCACGCCGTACGTCTGGCCCTCGTACTGGGCCTGCTCGATCAGGCTGGGCTGGAACTTGTCCTGGTCCGCGAGGGCCTCGGTGCCGTCCAGCGGCAGGAAGAAGCCCTTCTTGGCGAAGGCGGGGGTCCAGCCGACCTCGGAGCGCAGCACGTCCGGGGCGCCCGAGGCGCCGGCCGCGGTGTCGAACTTGTTCTCCGCCTGGTCGAAGGGGACGTTGACGTACTTGACCTTGATGTCCTTGTTGGCGGCCTCGAACTCCTTGACCAAGGCCTGGTACGTCGGCGCCTCATTGGTGGCGTTGGAGGTGTCCCACCAGGTGATGGTGACCGGACCGTCGGCCGAGTCGCCGCTGTCACTTCCGCCGCAGGCCGTCGCCGCGAGGGCGAGGGACGCCACCAGCGCGGTGGCCGCTATGCCACGCCGCATGAGTTCTCCTTGAGGGTGAAAGCCCGTTGAAGCCGTTGAAGCCCGTCAGGGCAGGTCGCGGTCCCGTCCGCCGCACCTGTCGACTTGCCGGCCGCACCGTTGCCGCCGCCGGGCGACGTGAACGTAACAGCGATGTAAGCGCCACGAAAGAGCTTGCAGCAAAAAAATGCAAGAACCGATGACAGTTACGGGTCCGTGACCTCGGCTCCATCGCCCGAAAACCTGGCATTGAGGCCGCTCAGCGAGGGATGGGCGGAGGCGGGCGGGGCTGTGCAAGACTCTGCAAGCTCTTGCCACGGCTTGCGGATGCGGCAATCATCACCTCATCGGCGCCTTGCGGGGGCCGCCCCCACGCCCACGACCAGAATCACGAGGGACCGCGATGACGCAGCAGCCCGCACCGGGCTCCGGCCCCGCCCGCACCCGGCGCCGGGCCGGTGGGCAAGCGGACACCCGGCCGGTACAGTCCACCCCTGTGACCACACGGCTTGCCGACATCGCAGCCCAGGCGGGGGTCAGCGAGGCGACTGTCAGCCGCGTCCTGAACGGGAAGCCGGGCGTCGCCGCCACCACCCGCCAGTCCGTCCTGGCCGCCCTCGACGTGCTCGGCTACGAGCGGCCCGTACGGCTGCGACAGCGCAGCGAGGGTCTGGTGGGCCTGATAACGCCGGAGCTGGAGAACCCGATATTCCCGGCCCTGGCCCAGGTCATCGGCCAGGCTCTGACCCGGCAGGGCTACACCCCGGTCCTCGCCACCCAGACCCCCGGCGGATCGACGGAGGACGAGCTGACGGAGATGCTCGTCGACCGCGGGGTCGCCGGCATCATCTTCGTCTCCGGCCTGCACGCGGACACCTCCGCCGACATGCAGCGCTACGACCGGCTCCGCGCCCAGGGCGTGCCGTTCGTCCTCGTCGACGGCTTCTCCCCCAAGGTGCAGGCCCCCTTCATCTCCCCGGACGACCGCGCGGCCATGGCCCTCGCGGTGACTCACCTCGCCTCCCTCGGCCACAAGCGGATAGGGCTGGCGCTCGGCCCGAAGCGTTTCGTCCCCGTACAGCGCAAGATCGAGGGCTTCGTCCGTACGATGCAGGACCAGTTGGGCCTGACGGCCGCGGCCGTCGAGTCGGAGCTGATCCAGCATTCCCTGTACACCCTGGAGGGCGGCCAGGCCGCCGCCTCCGCGCTCATCGACCGCGGCTGCACGGCCGTGGTGTGCGCCAGCGACATGATGGCCCTTGGCGCGATACGGGCGGCCCGGCAGCGCGGCCTGGAGGTCCCCACGGACGTCTCCGTCGTGGGCTTCGACGACTCCCCCTTGATCGCCTTCACGGACCCGCCCCTCACCACGGTCCGCAAGCCGGTCCCGGCCATGGGCCAGGCGGCGGTCCGTACGCTCCTGGAGGAGATCGGCGGGACCCCGGCGCCCCACAGTGAGTTCGTGTTCATGCCGGAGCTGGTGGTACGGGGTTCAACGGCCTCGGCCCCTGGGGACCGGCCCCGTCCCTAGGAACGGGCCCCGTCCTCAGGAACCGGCTTCGTTCCCAGGATCCGGCCTCGTCCTTGAGGTGGAGAACGCACGGTTCGCACCAGTACGCACGCAGTAGGCCCACGACGCCGTCTACGACCGGGAACGTGCGCCGTCGACCCGACCGGAGGATGATCTGGATTAGGGCGTTTTCTGGCAGACTCTGTGCCTATGGGTGAGACGACCGTGACGACACTGGAAGGCCGCGAACAGGCTGTTTCTTCCCCCGTCGCGGACACGGCGGAGGGACCCGTCGCCCTACGTCGGCTGCGCGCCCCTCGCCGTCCCCGTTTCTGGTTCGAGATCCTGCTGATCGCGGTGAGTTACTGGACGTACTCAATGATCCGCAACGCGGTGCCGGAGCAGAGGTCCCAGGCGCTCCGCAACGCGGACTGGATCTGGCAGGCCGAGCGCCAGCTGGGGATCGCCGTCGAGGACGCGGTGAACCGTGCCGTGAACTCGGTGAACTGGCTTGTCGTGGGCATGAACTACTACTACGCCACCCTGCACTTCGTGATGACGCTCGGTGTCCTGGTCTGGCTCTACCGCAGCCATCCCGGCCGTTACGCGGCCGCCCGGCTCGCCCTCTTCGCGACAACAGCGGTGGCTCTGGTGGGCTACTACTTCTACCCGTTGGCCCCGCCCCGCCTGATGACGAACGAGAACTTCATCGACACGGTCGTCGTCCACCAGACCTGGGGTTCCATGGCCTCCGGTGACCTGAAGAACATGTCGAACCAGTACGCCGCCATGCCCTCCATGCACATCGGCTGGGCCCTGTGGTGCGGGCTGACGATCTGTGCCCTGGTGTCGGTGCCGTGGGTGCGGGTTCTGGCGTTGCTGTACCCGGCGGCCACGCTGGTCGTGATCGTCGCCACCGCCAACCACTTCTGGCTCGACGCCGTCGGTGGCCTGCTCTGCCTCGTCGTCGGGTTCCTGGCCGCCCGTGCCTGGTACGGGGCCCAGCCGTACGCGCTGCCGCGCCGGGTGCCCGGCGCCACGCGCGCCGTCACCGTCGGCGGGCCGCGTCCGCGAGTGCCCGCGAGCAAGCTGCGCTGATCTTGGCAACGGCTGCCTTGATTCGCCCCCGCCGCCCCTACCCGTCCCATCCCCGGGGCGCTGCCCCGGACCCCTGGGTGGGTGGGACGGTGTGGGTGGTTGATCGGCCTGAACGGCCTCGTCCTCAAGCGCCGGACGGGCTGGTTGTGCCTGGGGTGGGCTGGTAGGTGCTGCTGTGTGGGTGGTGAGTCGGCCTT
Organism: Streptomyces sp. NPDC002845; assembly: GCF_053591955.1. Classification (NCBI taxonomy): domain Bacteria; kingdom Bacillati; phylum Actinomycetota; class Actinomycetes; order Kitasatosporales; family Streptomycetaceae; genus Streptomyces; species Streptomyces sp. NPDC002845. The sequence goes on from NZ_JBSFUU010000038.1 coordinate 19,267, forward strand.
GCGGCCTCGTCCTCAAACGCCGGACGGGTTGGAGGGGGTACGAGGCCCGCTTCCTGGCCTACCGAGTCGGGTGGTGGGTGGGCATAGGTCCGGGGGTCCAGGGGGCGGAGCCCCCTGGCGGGGTCCGGGGCGGAGCCCCGGCGAGCCCGCAGACGAACCTGCCCAAACCTCCGGAGGCGTCACGCTCCGTAGAACAGGTCGTCCACCACAGCCCGAGCCCGCCGTGTGGTGCGCCGGTAGTCGTCGAGCATGTCGCCCACGTGGCCGGGGTCGTACCCCAGGTAGCGGCCCACGGCGGCGAGTTCGCGGCCGTCGGAGGGGAACGTGTCACCGGCGCGGCCCCGTACGAGCATGACGGCGTTGCGCACCCGGGTGGCCAGGACCCAGGCCTCGTCGAGGGTGGCCGCGTCCGCCGTCGAGATCAGCCCGGCGGCGCACGCGGCGGCCAGCGCCTCGCGCGTGCGGGTGGTGCGCAGCCCCGGCTCGGCCCACCCGTGCCGGAGCTGGAACAACTGCACGGTCCACTCCACGTCGGACAGCCCGCCCCGCCCGAGCTTGGTGTGCAGCGTCGGGTCGGCGCCGCGAGGCAACCTCTCCGACTCCATCCGTGCCTTCAGCCGCCGGATCTCGCGTACGGCGTCGTCGCCCAGCCCCTCCGCCGGGTACCGCAGCGGATCGATCAGCTCGATGAACCGGCGCCCCAGGTCCGGGTCACCCGCCACGGCCTCGGCCCGCAGCAGCGCCTGCGACTCCCACACCAGCGACCAGCGCCGGTAGTAGGCCTCGTACGACTTCAGCGTCCGTACGAGCGGCCCCGACTTGCCCTCGGGGCGGAGGTCCGCGTCGATCAGCAGCGGCGGGTCGGAGCTCGGGATCTGGAGCAGCCGCCGCATCTCGGAGACCACGGTGTTCGCGGCGCGCGCGGCCTCCTGCTCGTCCACGCCGTCGCGCGGCTCGTGCACGAACAGGACGTCGGCGTCGGAGCCGTAGCCCAGTTCGTGGCCGCCGAAGCGGCCCATGCCGATGATCGCGAACCGGGTGGGCAGCGTGTCCCCCCAGCCGTCGCGGACGACCGCCCGCAGGGTCCCGGCGAGGGTGGCGGCCGTCAGGTCCGACACCGCGCCGCCGACCAGGGCGACCAGGGCGCCCTGGTCGGGTTCGGCGGGCGAGGCCTCGGTGCCGTAGGACTGGACGATGTCGGTGGCGGCCGTACGGAACAATTCGCGCCGCCGGACCCCGCGCGCGGCGGTGACCGCCTGCGTGCCGCCCTCGGCGCGCCCGACGGCGGCGAGGATCTCCTGCTCCAGGTGGGCGCGTTCGCGGGGTTCGAGCCCGCCGCCACCGGCGCCGGCCCCGGCCCCGCCGCCCGCGCCGTCGCCGTCGCCGAGCAGCGCGACGGCTTCGGGGGCGCGCATCAGCAGGTCGGGGGCGAGGCGCCCGGCGGACAGTACGCGGGCCAGGTTCTGCGCGGCGGCGCCCTCGTCGCGCAACAGCCGCAGATACCAAGGGGTCCTGCCCAGCGCGTCCGACACCTTGCGGAAGTTGAGCAGTCCGGCGTCGGGGTCGGCCGAGTCGGCGAACCAGCCCAGCAGGACGGGCAGCAGGGTGCGTTGGATCGCGGCCTTGCGGGTGATCCCGGAGGCCAGCGCCTCCAGGTGGCGCAGGGCCGCCGCCGGGTCCGCGTAGCCGAGGGCGACGAGCCGTTCCCGGGCCGCGTCCGCGCTCAGCCTGGCCTCGCCGGGGGCGAGTTGGGCGACGGCGTCGAGGAGCGGGCGGTAGAAGAGCTTCTCGTGGAGACGTCGTACGACCGCCGCGTGCCGTTTCCACTCGCGGTTCAACTCGGTGACCGGCTCGGTGCGCAGGCCGAGCGAGCGGCCGATGCGGCGCTGGTCGGCGGCGCTCTCCGGGACGAGGTGGGTGCGGCGGAGGCGGTAGAGCTGGATGCGGTGCTCCATGGAGCGCAGGAAGCGGTACGCGTCGTCGAGCTGTACGGCGTCGGCGCGGCCCACGTAGCCGCCGGCGGCCAGCGCCTTGAGGGCGTCGAGGGTGGTGCCGCTGCGGAGGGAGGTGTCGGTGCGGCCGTGCACCAACTGGAGGAGCTGTACGGCGAATTCGACGTCCCTCAGGCCGCCCGGGCCGAGCTTGAGTTCGCGGTGGATCTCGGTGGTGGGGATGTTCTCGACGACCCTGCGCCGCATCTTCTGCACGTCGGCGACGAAGTTCTCGCGTTCGGCGGCCTTCCAGACGAGGGGTTCGAGCGCGGCGACGTAGTCCTCGCCGAGTTCGATGTCCCCGGCGACCGGGCGCGCCTTGAGGAGGGCCTGGAACTCCCAGGTCTTGGCCCAGCGTTGGTAGTAGGCGAGGTGGGAGGAGAGGGTGCGGACGAGCGGGCCGTTGCGGCCCTCGGGGCGGAGGTTCGCGTCCACCGGCCAGATGGTGCCCTCGACCGTCGTCTCGGAGCAGATCCTCATCATGTGGGAGGCGAGGCGGGTGGCGGCGCGCAGGGCCTTGCCCTCGTCGGCGCCGTTCCTGGGCTCGCCCACGAAGATCACGTCGACGTCGGAGACGTAGTTGAGTTCGTGACCGCCGCACTTGCCCATCGCGATTACCGCGAGTCGGCAGAGTGCCGCGTCGTCGGGCGCGGCGGCCCGGGCGATGGCGAGGGCGGCGCGGAGGGTGGCCGTGGCGAGGTCGGCGAGTTCGGCGGCGCTCTGGGCGACGTCGGTGGTGCCGCAGACGTCGCGGGCGGCGATGGAGAGCAGACAGCGGCGGTAGGCGACGCGGAGGGAGACGGGGTCGGCGGCCTCCGCGAGGCCGCGCTCGAACTCCTCCACCCCCGGGTGCAGGTCCTCCGGCTCGTACATGACGAGGGCCTGCCAGTCGCTGGGGTGCCGGTTGAGGTGGTCGCCGAGCGCGGCGGACGCCCCGAGTACGCCGAGCAGCCTGTCCCGCAACGGCTTCGCCGCCGTCAGCGTGTCCAGCAGCTCCTGGCGGGCCGTGTGGTCGGGCTGGACCTCCAGCAGCCGTACGAGGCCCAGCAGCGCGAGGTCGGGGTCGGCGGTGCCGCCCAGGGCGTCGAGCAGGACGGGGTCGGTGCGGACCGGGGCGAGCTCGGCGCTGTCGAGGAGTCGCTCGGCGGCCGAGGCGTCCGTGAAGCCGTGCCGCAGCAGTCGCGTGAAGGTGCTGCTCCTGCGCCCCGGCGCCGTCATCTTCGGCCTCCTGTCGGATCAAGGTCGTACGGGGTTGACTGTAACCCTGCCGGAACCCTGCCGGGTCGGGGGCGGGGGGTCTGCGGTTCGTTGTGGTTCGGGGGCGGGGTGGCTGCCGGCCGGGGGGTGGGGCGCGTGATGGCTCGGGGGGGGTGGAGGTGGGTGGTGGCGGGTGCGGGTGGTTTGGGGTTGCTCGCGCAGTTCCCCGCGCCCCTGTGGGGGTGGGCGGTTCGTTGTCGGGTGTGGGGGAGTGCGTGGTGCGTGGGTACGTTGTGGGTCGGGGGCGCGCCGGGGGGCTCCGTCCTCGGTCTGACGCGACTTGGGTGGGGTTCCAAGGGGCGGCTCTTGTAGTCGCGACATCCGCTGCGGGCGGACACCCCCCGACCCACCCCCTTCCCGCCGTACGCGGCCGACCCGCCGTGGGGGTACGGGGCACAGCCGCGCCCGTACGCGGTCGGCCTCCCGCCGTGGGCGTGCGGGACACAACCACGCCCGTACGCGGGTCGGCTCCGGTCCGTGGGGGTGCGGGGCATGGCCATGTCGGTACGGGGTTGGCCTGCCGCGATGAGTTTGGGGGGCGGTGGAGTCCGTACTTCGATGGGACTGGTGTGTGGAAAGGGGCTGCGATGTCTGAGGGGAAGCCGGAGGGGCGGCTCGATGAGCGGTACAGCGATGCGGCGGCCACGGCTACGGAGTGGTCGGAGGCTGAGGGGAGGTTGGTTGAGGCCGAGTTGTTCTGGATTTCTACTGTGCGGCCGGACGGACGGCCGCATGTGACGCCGTTGCCGGGGGTGTGGTTGGACGGGGCACTGCACTTCTGTACGGGGCCCGAGGAGCGGAAGGCGAAGAATCTCGCGGGAATCCGGAGGTTGTGCTGACGACGGGGACCAACACCTGGAACAAGGGATACGACCTGGTGGTGGAGGGTACGGCGGTGCGGGTGAGGGAGGAGGGCCGATTGCGGGAGCTGGCGGGGGCGTGGGAGGCGAAGTACGGGAGTTTCTGGCACTTCGAGGTGCGGGACGGGTATTTCCACCACGGTCCCGGGCGCGCCCTGGTCTTCGCGGTGGCGCCGCGCACGGTTTTCGGTTTCGGTAAGGGGGAGCCGTTCAGTCAGACCCGGTGGCGGTTCGGCTGACGCTCCCGATCAGAGGCGACCTGGAGGACCAGCAATGGAGTACACGCTCGAAGTGATCCCTCTGCCCGTCAGCGACATCGACCGGGCCCGCGACTTCTACCGGGACAAGGTCGGCTTCCATGTCGACATCGATCAGGAGGTCATGCCGGGGATGCGCATCGTCCAGCTGACGCCACCGGGGTCGGGGTGTTCGATCGCGCTGGGTGACCGGATATGGGAGCTGACGGACGGGCCGACGCCGGCCCCGGGGTCGTACCAGGGCCTTCAGATCGTCGTCGCCGACATCAAGACCGCCCGGGCCGAATTGGTCGAACGCGGGCTCGATGTCTCCGAGCCGGTGCAGTTCACGCCCGATGACGGGGCGACGTTCATGTACTTCAAGGACCCGGACGGCAACGGCTGGGCCATTCAGGAGTTCCGCGAGCGCGGTGCGAAACCCCTGTACCAGCTCCTGACCGAGTTGGCCGCCCGGCAGGAGTCGTAGGGGGTAGGAAGAATGGGGTAGGGGCGGTCACCCCGTGGTGACCGCCCGTACTGCTACAGCACCGGCAGGTTCTTGCGCAGCTCGAAGGCCGTGACCTCGCTGCGGTACTCCTCCCACTCCTGTTTCTTGTTGCGGAGGAAGAAGTCGAAGACGTGTTCGCCGAGGGTCTCGGCGATGAGGTCGCTGCGTTCCATGAGGGTGAGGGCCTCGCCGAGGTTCTGCGGGAGGGGCTCGATGCCCATGGCGCGGCGCTCGGCGTCGGAGAGGGCCCAGACGTCGTCCTCGGCGCCCGGGGGGAGCTCGTAGCCCTCTTCGATGCCCTTGAGGCCGGCGGCCAGGAGGGCGGCGTACGCCAGGTAGGGGTTGGCGCCGGAGTCGAGGGAGCGGACCTCGACACGGGCCGAGCCGGTCTTGCCGGGCTTGTACATGGGGACGCGGACGAGGGCGGAGCGGTTGTTGTGGCCCCAGCAGATGTACGAGGGTGCCTCGCCGCCGGCGCCCGCGGTGCGCTCGGAGCCGCCCCAGATGCGCTTGTAGGAGTTGACCCACTGGTTGGTGACGGCGGCGACCTCCGCCGCGTGCTTCAGCAGGCCCGCGATGAAGGAGCGGCCGACCTTGGAGAGCTGGTACTCGGAGCCCGACTCGTAGAAGGCGTTGCGGTCGCCCTCGAAGAGGGAGAGGTGGGTGTGCATGCCCGAGCCGGGGTATTCCGAGAAGGGCTTGGGCATGAACGTCGCCTGGACGCCCTGTTCCAGCGCCACCTGCTTCATGACCAGGCGGAACGTCATGATGTTGTCCGCCGTGGAGAGGGCGTCGGCGTAGCGCAGGTCGATCTCCTGCTGGCCGGGGGCGCCCTCGTGGTGGGAGAACTCGACCGAGATGCCCATCGACTCCAGCATGGTGATCGCCTGGCGGCGGAAGTCCATGCCGACGTTCTGCGGGGTGTGGTCGAAGTAGCCCGAGTTGTCGGCCGGGGTCGGGCGGGAGCCGTCGACCGGCTTGTTCTTGAGGAGGAAGAACTCGATCTCGGGGTGGGTGTAGAAGGTGAAGCCCAGGTCGGAGGCCTTGGCGAGGGCCCGCTTGAGGACGTAGCGCGGGTCCGCGAAGGACGGGGAGCCGTCGGGCATGAGGATGTCGCAGAACATGCGGGCCGTACCCGGGGCCTCGGCGCGCCACGGAAGGACCTGGAAGGTCGACGGGTCCGGCTTGGCGATCATGTCGGACTCGTACACACGGGCGAAGCCCTCGATGGCGGAGCCGTCGAAGCCGATGCCCTCGTCGAATGCCTGCTCCAGCTCGGCCGGAGCCACGGCCACGGACTTGAGGAAGCCCAGCACGTCCGTGAACCACAGGCGTACGAAACGGATGTCGCGCTCCTCCAACGTACGGAGCACGAACTCCTGCTGCTTGTCCATCTTCCGCTTCCACCCAATCCTTGCTGGTCAGGCCGCCTGTTCCCGCGGGGCGGGAGACGGTCGGGCACCTGAGCATCCCACCACAACACCATTTCATGCGCGTTGCGGACCTTGATCGGCCGCCCGGCCTCGGTGTGAACGGCTGGCGTACGGCCGGTGTCCCGCTCTGCCGCCCATCTTGCCTGCTCGGCCGTGCATACGTAATGGCGGATTCTTCCCGTTCCGCCGATCCTCGGTGTGACCAGGCCTGTCCGACGGTCGGCTGGAAGCGGGAGGAGCCCCCTCGTTTACTAGAGGGAGGGCGTCAAATTACGATCAGTGAGCCCGACCGTCCCATCCGTCCCACCCCCATAAAGGACCCACCCCATGTCCGCCAAGAAAAGCAGCAGCGCCGAGCGCAAGGCGCGCGTCGAGGAGATGCGCCGTGCCGAGCGTTCTCGCGAGCGCCGGAACCGCATCCTGACGATCGGCGCTAGCGTGGTGATAGTCGCCGGGCTCGTGGTCGGCGGGACGTACCTCGTCCGCTCGCAGTCCGACAACGGTGACAGCGCGGCGAGCGACGACTCGAAGGCGAGCGGGAAGTTCGTCACGGGCGAGGACGGCGTGAAGACCTGGGAGGGCACGCTGAGCCAGAACCACGTCCCCGGGGACGTGAACTACCCGATGACGCCGCCCGTCGGCGGTGACCACAACCCGGTCTGGCTGAACTGCAACGGCGATGTCTACACCGAAGAGGTCCCGTCCGAGAACGCGGTGCACTCGCTGGAGCACGGTGCGGTGTGGGTGACGTACACCGACGAGGCGTCCGAGGCCGACGTCAAGGCGCTCACGGAGAAGGTCAAGAAGACCCCGTACACGCTGATGAGCCCGTTCGAGGACCAGAAGGACCCGATCATGCTCAGCGCCTGGGGCCACCAGCGCACGGTCACCAGCGCGAACGACCCGAACGTGGACGCGTTCTTCGAGAAGTACGTCCAGGGCGAGCAGACACCCGAACCGGGAGCTGCGTGCACAGGCGGGACGATGAAGTGAGGCGGGTCGGCTGGATCGCCTCCGGGGCCGCGGCGGTGCTCGTCGCGGCCGGAGGGATCACATACGCGGTCGCCGACGGCGACGAGACGGGCACCCAAGCGCCTGCCGCGGACTCCGCGGACGCCGGGTTCGCCCGGGACATGGCGGTCCATCATCAGCAGGCGGTCGAGATGTCGTACATCGTCCGTGACCGTACGGACGACGAGGAGATCCGGCGGCTCGCCTACGACATCGCGCAGACGCAGGCCAACCAGCGCGGCATGATGCTCGGCTGGCTCGACCTGTGGGGGCTGCCGAAGGTGTCCTCGGACGCGCCCATGGCGTGGATGGGCATGAGCGACTTCGTCTCCGGCGAGGACGGCGCGCTGATGCCCGGCATGGCGACCAACTCCGACATGGAGAAGCTGGGCGAGCTGAACGGCAAGGAGGCCGAGGTCTTCTTCCTCCAGTTGATGACCGAGCACCACGTCGGTGGCATCCACATGGCGGAGGGCTGCGTCGACGAGTGCACGGTGGGGGTCGAGAAGCGGCTCGCGCAGGGCATGGTCAACGGCCAGGAGTCGGAGATCAAGCTGATGAGCGACATGCTGAAGGAGCGGGGCGCCGAGGCGCGGTCGTAGGGACTCTCGGGGGCGCCCGGACGTGGGGCGCCCGGACGTGGGGCGCCCGGACGTGGGGCGCCCGGACGTGGGGCGCCCGGACGTGGGACGCCCCACACCCCATTGCGTCGCTCTGACGATTACACTGGGCGCGTGCCTCAACTACGCCTCGCCCTGAATCAGATCGACTCGACCGTCGGCGATCTCGCCGGGAACGCCGAGGCGATCGTCCGCTGGACCCGGCACTCCGCCGAGCAGGGAGCCCACCTGGTGGCGTTCCCGGAGATGGTGCTGACCGGGTATCCCGTCGAGGACCTGGCCCTGCGCGCGTCGTTCGTCGAGGCCTCGCGGGAGGCTCTGCGGAGCCTGGCCGGGCGCCTCGCCGACGAGGGCTTCGGGCAGCTCCCGGTGATCGTCGGCTACCTCGACCGCTCCGACTCCGCCCGGCCGAGGTTCGGGCAGCCGGCCGGCGCGCCGCGCAACGCCGCCGCCGTGCTGTACGGCGGCGAGGTCGCGCTCGCCTTCGCCAAGCACCACCTGCCGAACTACGGCGTGTTCGACGAGTTCCGCTACTTCGTGCCCGGCGACACCATGCCGGTCGTGCGGCTGCACGGGGTGGACGTGGCGCTGGCCATCTGCGAGGACCTCTGGCAGGACGGCGGCCGCGTCCCCGCCGCGCGCTCCGCGAAGGCCGGGCTGCTGCTCTCCGTCAACGCCTCCCCGTACGAGCGCGAGAAGGACGACACCCGGCTGGAACTGGTCCGCAAGCGCGCCCAGGAGGCCGGCTGCACCACCGCCTACCTGGCCATGATCGGCGGGCAGGACGAGCTGGTCTTCGACGGGGACTCCATCGTCGTCGACCGGGACGGTGAAGTGATCGCGCGGGCGCCGCAGTTCGCGGAGGGGTGCGTGGTCCTGGACCTCGACCTCCCGGCGGCGGAGCCGGACGCGCCGAGTGCCCGCGGCGGAGCCGCTCATGGAAGCCGTGTCGACGACGGTCTGCGCATCGACCGCCTCGTCCTGTCCGAGGAACCGCTCCCCGCGTACGAGTCCGAGCTGACCGGCGGCTACGCCGAGCGGCTCGACGACGACGAGGAGGTCTACTCGGCGCTCGTGGTGGGCCTGCGGGCGTACGTGGCGAAGAACGGCTTCCGGTCGGTGCTCATCGGCCTGTCCGGCGGCATCGACTCGGCGCTGGTCGCGGCGATCGCGTGCGATGCGGTGGGGGCGGAGAACGTGTACGGCGTGTCCATGCCCTCGAAGTACTCGTCCGAGCACTCCAAGGGGGACGCGGCGGAGCTGGCGCGGCGGACGGGGCTGAACTTCCGTACCGTGCCCATCGCTCCGATGTTCGACGCGTATATGTCGTCGACGGAGCTGACGGGGCTGGCGGAGGAGAACCTCCAGTCGCGGCTGCGCGGCACGCTGCTGATGGCGATCTCCAACCAGGAGGGGCACATCGTGCTGGCGCCCGGCAACAAGTCGGAGCTGGCGGTGGGGTATTCGACGTTGTACGGCGACTCCGTGGGCGCGTACGGGCCGATCAAGGACGTGTACAAGACGTCCGTCTTCCGTCTGGCGCGGTGGCGCAACCGGGCGGCGGCGGAGCGGGGCCAGACCCCGCCGATCCCCGAGAACTCCATCTCGAAGCCGCCGAGCGCCGAGCTGCGGCCCGGACAGGTCGACACGGACTCCCTGCCGGACTACCCGGTCCTGGACTCGATCCTCGACCTGTACGTCGACCGGGACCAGGGGGCCGACGCGATCGTCGCGGCCGGGTTCGACCGTGAACTGGTGGTCAGGACGCTTCGGATGGTCGACACCGCGGAGTACAAGCGCCGGCAGTACCCGCCGGGCACCAAGATCTCCGCGAAGGGCTTCGGCAAGGACCGACGCCTCCCGATCACCAACCGCTGGCGCGAGCGGACGTAGGCCGCCGGCTGGGGGCGGGGAGACCGCGCCCCGGGCTCAGCCGCGGACCGTCTCCCGCGGGACATGGGCCGCCACCAGGCGGCCCCGGCATCGATCACGAAAGGACAGGAGCGCTCAGGAGCCGGACACGGCGGGATTCACGCCAGACTCACCCGCGCCGCGATCGGCAGATGGTCGCTTCCCGTCTCCGGCAGCGTCCACGAGGTCACCGGCTCGATCCCCCTGACCAGGATCTGGTCGATGCGGGCCATCGGGAACGACGCCGGCCAGCTGAACCCGAACCCGCTGCCCGCGGCGCCCTGCGTGGAGCGCATCTGGGCGGTGATGTTGTTGAGGGAACGGTCGTTCATCGTGCCGTTGAGGTCACCGAGCAGCACGGTCGGCTGGATCGGCTCGTGCGCGATGGCCTCCCCCAGCGCGTCGGCGCTCTTGTCCCGCTGCCGTGCGGTGAACCCGGCCTCCAGCTTCACCCGCACGGAGGGCAGATGGGCGACGTAGACGGCGACCCGGCCCTCGGGCGTGGTGACCGTGGAGCGCATGGCGCGCTCCCAGCCCAGCTCGATGTCGACGGCCTCGGTGTCGCTCATCGGGTACTTGCTCCACAGCCCGACGGTGCCGACGACCTCGTGGTACTTGTACGTGTCCTCCAGGGCCTTCTCGTACACCGGGACCGCGGTCACCGTCAGCTCCTGCAGCGCCAGTACGTCGGCGCCGGACGCGGCGACGTCGCGGGCGGTGCCGGACGGGTCGGCGTTGTCCGCGTTGACGTTGTGGGTGGCCATGGTGAGGTCGCCGCCGCCTCCGGTCTTGTCGGTGAGGAGTCCTCCGAAGAGGTCCAGCCAGACGGCCACAGGCAGCAGGACGGCGATCAGGGCGGTCGCCGACTTGCGGATGACGGCCAGGAGCAGCAGCAGCGGGATGAGGAAACCCAGCCAGGGCAGGAACGTCTCCGTGAGGCTGCCGAGGTTGCCGACGGTGTTCGGGACCCATGCGTGCAGCGCCATCGCCCCGGCGAGGAGCACCGCGAGGACGGCGACCACGATGCCCCGACGCCAGATCCGGCGGTCGTGGCGCCAGGTGTTCAGCAGGCGCCGGAGCCGGGATCCTTCGCGGTCAGGACCTGTGCCGCCGCTGCCCGTCTCCGCCACATACGCCTGCGCCATACTGTCGCCTCACAACCTGCCGTGCACTTCATCCCCGCGTCTACGACCCTAGGGGATGATCGCCGTCGTCCCTGCCGCCCCATGGCGGCCGTACAGGCACTGGGACGACCGAGCCGCCGTTCGGAGTTCCGGACGGGGGCCGGAGCGCCGCCCTTGTAACGAAACGCGCACATTGGCGGGCGGTTTTGTGAGACGCGTTACGGGGCGGGGCGCTGTGGGCTGTGGGCTGTCCGTAAGGCGCTTGTGAGGCCATTCGTGTGACGCGGTGTCATGACGGGGCTCATGGGTTCATGAGCCCGTGGGCTTGTGGGTCCATGGGCTCGTGGGCTCGTGGGCTCGTGGGCTCGTGGGCTCGTCGGCTCGTGGGCTCGTCGGCTCGTGGGCTCGTCGGCCCGTGGGCTCGTCGGCCCGTGGGCTCGTCGGCCCGTGGGCTCGTCGGCCCGTGGGCTCGTCGGCCCGTGGGCTCGTCGGCCCGTGGGCTCACGTGGTGGGCGGCCTCAGGCCCTCCAGGAGGGTGTCGACCACGCGCTCCGCGAGGCCCTCGTCGAGGGGGGCGTCGGAGTGCAGGACGGTCCGGACGAGCATCGGGCCGATGAAGAGGTCGTTCAGCATCTCGACGTCCACGTCGGCGCGGAGTTCGCCGTTGCGCTGCCCCCGGCACAGCACCGCGTTGGTCGTACGGCGCCGGGGGTCGAGCACCGTCGCGTGGTATGCGGCCCAGAGCTTGGGGCTGCTCTTCATCTGGGCGTGGACGTTGTGCAGGATCGCCGACGCCCGGTTGCGCAGGCCGCGTTGGCGCATCGACTCCAGCAGGGCGACCAGGTCGTCGCGCACCGAGGTGCCGGGCAGCTCCGGGTCGGGGACTTCGGCGGCGCGCAGGACGTCGACGAAGAGTTCCTCCTTGCCACTCCAGCGGCGGTAGATGGTCGCCTTGCCGACGCCCGCGGTACGGGCCACCCGCTCGATCGACAACTCCGCGAGCGGCACGCCGTCTTCGAGGAGCTTCATCACCCCTTCGATGATGGAGTGTTCGACGGTCTCGCTCCGTGGCCGCCCACGGACGGGGGTCCCGGGCCGCCCCGGGACGGGGTCCCCTTCCCTGGCTCGGCTGTCCGCGACGCTCACGCTCGACTCCGTCTCTGCTGTCTCTGCTGTCTCTGCCGTCTCTACTGTTTCTGACTGTCTCCGAGATTCTCCCTTGTGTACGGCGCGGGCCGTCGTCAGTGCTCCGACGACACCAACTCGCCCTCTTCCCACTCCTGTTGGCCGGCCGCTGTCTTCCCCGGCAGGAACAGTGCCACCACGACCGCCCCGACCACGGCCACCCCGGCGCCGCACAGCGCGGTGATGTGCATGGCGTGCAGGAAGGCGTCGTGGGCCTCGGTGACGAGGGTGTCGCCGCGGGTGCCGAGGCGGGCGGCGAAGGCGAGGGTGGCCTCGATGGACTCGCCGGCCGCGTGGCGGGCCCCGGCCGGGAGCGAGTCCTCGATGCCGCCACGGTAGGCCGCGGAGAGGACGGAGCCGAGGACCGCGATGCCGAGGGCGCCGCCGACCTGGCGGAAGGTGTTGCTGAGCGCGGACGCCGAGCCGGCCTTCTCGCGGGGCAGGGCCTGCATGATGACGACGCTGGTCGGGGTCATGATGTGCGCCATGCCGGCGCCCATGAGGAAGAAGATCACCTCCAGGACCCAGATCGGCGTGTCCGCGTCCAGCGTGGCGAACCCGGCCAGGGTCACGGCGATCGTCAACAGCCCCGCCGTACACACCGCCTTGTTCCCGAACCGGTCCACCACCAGCCGGGACCGTGGGGCGAAGATCATCTGTGCGGCAGCGAGCGGCAGCATCAACAGGCCGGTCTGCAAGGGCGAGTAGCCGCGCACGCTCTGGGTGTAGAAGACGGCGAAGAACGTCACGCCCATCATCGCGAAGAAGACGAAGGCGATGGCGCCGATGGCCGCCGAGAAGACCTTGTTCCTGAAGTACGTGACGTCGATGGACGGATGGTCGCTGCGCTTCTCGTGGACGACGAAGACGACGAGCACCACGAGCCCCGCCCCGATGGTCGCGAGGACGGTGGCGTCGGTGAAGTCGGCGAGCTGGCCGCCCTTGATGATGCCGTAGACGAGGAGGACGAGTCCGACGACGGACAGGACGACGCCGAGGGGGTCGATCCGGCCCGGGGCGGGGTCGCGCGAGTCCGGGACCAGCCACAGCATCAGGGCGAGGGCGAGGGCGACGATCGGCACGTTGATGAGGAACACCGATCCCCACCAGAAGTGGTCGAGGAGCACGCCTCCGGTGATCGGCCCGATGGCGATCGCGAGCCCGACGCCGCCGGCCCATATCCCGATGGCCTTCGGCTGCTCCTCCCGCTCGAAAACGTTCATGAGGACGGCGAGCGTGGCGGGCATCACGAAGGCGGCGCCGAAGCCCATCAGCGCGCGGAACACGATGAGCTGGGTCGACGAGCCCGACTCCGCGGCCAGCGCCGACCCGATGCCGAAGACGACCAGCCCGGCGATCAGGGTCTTCTTCCGCCCGAACCGGTCGCCGAGGATCCCGGCGCTGAAGAGCAGTCCCGCGAAGACGAGCGTGTACGAGTTGATCGCCCACTCCAGCTCGCTCTGCGTGGCACCGAGTCCGGTCGGCGCCGGGGTCGAGATGGTCTTGATGGCGACATTCAGGATCGAGTTGTCGAGCACCACGATCAGCAGGCTGAGCATCAGCACACCGAGGATCACCCAGCGGCGCCTGTGCACCGCTTCGGGGACCCGCCGGTGGGCGGCGGGGACGGCAGGAGTTGTCATACGGTCGAGACTAAAGGAATTTCGATACGGAACCGTCTCGTATCGAAATCTTTTACGGAGACCTTAAGAACGGCCCTAGGCCGAATGTCGTAAGCGATGGTTGTGCCCGACTGTCGCGGCCGGTTGTCGTGGTCGGCTGTCGTGGTCGGCTGTCGTGGTCGGCGCGTGACCGAAGTCCCGTGCCCCGCTCTGGCCGTGCGTGGCACGAGGTGCCACCATGGATGTGGTCCGGGGACGCCGTGAGGGCGCCTCGAGATGACATGAAGGAGCCGTTGCGATGACGCAGCTTCCGGCTGCCCAGAAGCAGCCTGCGCAGGGTGTGCGGCCGACCGCCGACAGCAGCAGGGCGCTGTACGGGGGCAAGAGCACCCGGCGGATCACCGTGCGCGACATTGCCGCCGCCAAGGAGCGCGGCGAGAAGTGGCCCATGCTCACCGCGTACGACGCGATGACCGCGTCCGTCTTCGACGAGGCCGGCATCCCGGTCATGCTCGTCGGGGACTCGGCGGGCAACTGCCACCTCGGGTACGAGACCACCGTGCCCGTCACCCTCGACGAGATGACCATGCTGTCGGCGGCCGTCGTACGGGGCACTTCGCGCGCCCTCATCGTCGGTGACCTGCCCTTCGGTTCGTACCAGGAGGGTCCGGTGCAGGCGCTGCGCTCGGCGACCCGGCTGGTGAAGGAGGCCGGGGTCGGGGCCGTGAAGCTGGAGGGCGGCGAACGCTCCCACCGCCAGATCGAGCTGCTGGTCGAGTCCGGTATCCCCGTGATGGCCCACATCGGCCTGACCCCGCAGTCCGTCAACGCGATGGGCTACCGCGTGCAGGGCCGTGGTGAGGAGGCGGCCCAGCAGTTGCTGCGGGACGCGAAGGCCGTGCAGGACGCCGGCGCGTTCGCGGTGGTGCTGGAACTGGTTCCGGCGGAGCTGGCGGCCGAGGTGACGCGGGTCCTCCACATCCCGACGGTCGGGATCGGGGCGGGGCCGGAGACGGACGCGCAGGTGCTGGTCTGGACGGACATGCTGGGGCTGACCTCCGGCCGGGTGCCGAAGTTCGTCAAGCAGTACGCCGATCTCCGTGAGGTCATGGGGAGTGCCGCCAAGGCCTTCGCCGAGGATGTCGTCGGCGGAACGTTCCCCCTGGAGGAACACTCCGTCCACTGAACCATCGCGGCACCACAGCAGCCCGCCGATCTTCCCCCGTCGGCGGGCTGCGGTGCCTTTTGCGCCTGAACCGGCGCCGCTCTCGCGGACCTGGTTGCGCCCCGTTGTGCGCCTGAACCGGCGCCGCTCTCGCGGACCTGGTTGCGCCCTTTTGTGCGCCTAAACCGGCGCCGCTCTCGCGGACCTGGTTGCTCGCCGTCGTGGTTTCTCAATTGATGGTTGCGGGGCTCGTCGGGGGGTGTCGGTGCTGTCGGTGGTCTGTCGGTGGTTTGTCGGTGTCCCTTGACACCGTCATCCGTATGACGCGAATCGACAAGAACCCCGACGGCGCGCGGAGCGCCGTGAGCGTGCGGGGACTGGTGAAGCACTACGGCGAGACCAGGGCACTGGACGGCGTGGACCTGGAGGTGCGGGAGGGCACCGTGATGGGGGTCCTCGGCCCGAACGGGGCCGGGAAGACGACGCTGGTGCGCTGCCTGTCGACCCTGATCAGGCCGGACGCGGGGGACGCGACGGTGGCCGGCTACGACGTACTGCGGCAGCCACGCCAACTGCGCCGCGTGATCGGACTCACCGGCCAGTACGCCTCCGTGGACGAGAAACTGTCCGGCTTCGAGAACCTGTACATGATCGGCCGGCTGCTGGACCTGCCCCGCCGCGCGGCCCGGACCCGCGCCGACGGCCTGCTGGAGCGGTTCTCGCTCACCGAGGCGGCACGGCGCCCGGCGGGGACGTACTCCGGTGGCATGCGACGCCGGCTGGACCTCGCCGCCTCCATGATCGGGCAGCCCGCCGTGCTCTACCTCGACGAGCCCACGACGGGACTGGACCCGCGTACGCGGAACGAGGTGTGGACCGAGGTCAAGCGGATGGTCGGGGACGGGGTCACCGTGCTGCTCACCACGCAGTACATGGAGGAGGCCGAGCAGCTCGCCTCCGAGCTGACCGTCATCGACCGCGGCAAGGTGATCGCGAGCGGCGGTACCGAGGAGCTGAAGGCACAGGTCGGCGGGCGTACCTTGCGGGTCCGGCCGGTCGATCCGCTGGAGCTGCGGCCGCTGGCGGCGATGCTCGACGAGCTGGGGGTGACCGGGCTCGCCACGACGACCGTCGACGTCGAGACCGGCACCGTGCTCGTGCCGATCCTCAGCGACGAACAGCTCACCGCGGTCGTCGGCGCGGTCACCGCGCGCGGCATCACGATCGCCTCGATCAGCACCGAACTGCCCAGCCTGGACGAGGTGTTCCTGTCCCTCACCGGCCACCGGGCCGGCGCTCCGCAGGACACCCCGGCCCCCGCCGCCCGCACGGAGTACGAGGAAGTAGCCGTATGACCACCGCCACCGCAACCGCAACTGCCACCGCCGCAGCCGACGGGCGGATCGGGCTGCGCGCCCACGTTCGCCACACCGGCGCCCTCGTCCGCCGCAATCTGCTGTGGATCCGTCAGGATCCGGAGTCGATGTTCGACGCCGTTTTCATGCCGATCATCTTCACGCTGCTGTTCGTGTACGTCTTCGGCGGCTCGATCGGCCAGTCGCTGGGCGGCGGCCAGGAGGCGTATGTGCAGTACGTGGTGCCGGGGCTGATGGCGATGATGGGCATGAACATCGCCATGGGGGTCGGGACCGGGTTCAACGAGGACTTCCAGAAGGGGATCATGGACCGTTTCCGGGCCCTGCCGATCGGCCGGTCCTCGGTCCTCCTCGCCAAGATCGGCGTCGAGCTGCTGCGGATGCTCGTCGCCACGGCGGTCCTGATGGTCGTCGCGGCCCTCGTGGGCTTCGACATCGCCAGCTGGACCGGACTGCTGGCCGCGGTCGGCCTGGCCGCCGTCTTCGGCTCCGCCGTGATGTGGATCTTCCTCGTGCTGGGTGTGACCCTGAAGAACGCGCAGTCCGTGCAGGCGATGGGCTTGCTCGTGCTGATGCCCCTGCAGTTCGGCTCGTCGATCTTCGCACCCACGCAGTCGATGCCGGGCTGGCTGCAGGCCTTCACCGACTACAACCCGCTGTCCTCCCTCGCGGACGCCGCGCGCGGCCTGATGGTGGGCGGCCCTGTCGCCGACGACCTGTGGGTGACGCTGGGCTGGTCCGTGGTGCTGACGCTGGTGATGGCGCCGATCGCGATCCACAAGTACCGCACGAAGAGCTGAGGGAACTTCGAAGGGCTGAGGAACTCGAAGGGCTGAGGAACTTCGAAGAGCTGACGGAGCTCCTCAGATCAGGGCGGCGGCCTCCTCCAGCGAGAGGGCGCCGCCCTCGGCGTACGCGGTCTCGTACGCCGAGTCGTCGTCGAGCACGGCCCGGGTGTGGGACTCGGCCCGGGTGCGGTTCTCGACCTCCGTCGGGCTGGAGAAGTGGCCGGGCGGCAGCAGCGCGTCGGAGGCGCCGAGGAGCCGGGCCGCGTCACGGGCACGGACACCGTCGTCAAGTGCCGCGAGGGCGAGTGCGGCTATGACGAGGTGTACGGCGGGCAAGTGGGGCGCGATCATCCGGCTCAGCGGGTCGGTGACCTCCTCCATCGCCTGACGCATCATGTCCAGGGACGCGGCATGGCGTCCGTCCAGCGTCTCCAGCCAGGCCTCGACGCCGAGCGCGAACCCGGAGAACACCACGAAGTTGATGGCGCCGAAGTCCTCGCGCAACCGTCGCATCTCCTCCCGCGCCTCGCTCGTGCGTCCGGTGCGGGCGAGCTGGATCGCGAGGAAGAGACGGGCCGCGGGGGCGGCCGCGTTGACAGTGTCCTGGTTGTCCGCCAGTACGTCGCGCAGCATGCGCTCGCCCCGCTCGGAGTCACCGGACTCGACGAGCACTCCGCCGAGCCGGGCGCCGAGGACGCCCAGCTGGGCGCGGGCGCCGAGCCGTTCGGCGTACTCCATGGCCCGCTCGAAGTCCGCCGCGGCACCCGCGTAGTCGCCCTTGCGCTCCAGGGCCTCGCCCCGCGCCGAGAGCGCCTCGGCGGCACCCCACGTGTCCCCGACCCGGTCGAAGATCTCCAGTGCCTCGTCGGCGTCGTGGGTGGCGTCGCCGATCCAGTCGGTGCGGTTGGCGAGGATGTTGGCCCGCATCTGCAGGGCCTGCCCCAGCTCCCAGGTGTAACCGAGCTCCCGGCAGCTGCGGATGGCCGCCTCGGTGAGCTCACGGGTGCGGTCCATGTCGCCGGACAGCAGTACGGCGTAGAACCACAGGTAGCCCGGGTAGCGGCAGGTCTGCGGCTGGCCGGGGCGGTAGGTCTCGCCGATGACGCGGAGCTTCTCCTTGGCCTGCGGGGTGCCCCAGGCGGCCAACTCCATGTCCATGCAGGCCATATGGACGAGATGCACCCCGCGCCGGGCCTCTTCGAGCAGTTCGGGGCGCATGGGCGGCGGGCTGTCGGTGCCCTGTTCGAGGATGTCGGGGGCGGGGCGTACGGGCGCGGTGAAGGGGTCCGGGCCGAGCGCCCTGACCTCGGTGGACCAGTGGCGGGCCTCCAGACGCAGATCTCGCATCTGCCAGTACCAGCCCAGCGACAGCACCAGGCAGAGCGCCTCCTGCTCGTTGCGCTCGGCGACGGCGTGCCGGAGGGCGGTGCGGATGTTCTCGTACTCCAGCTCCAGCAGCGCGATCGCCTCGTGCTGGCCGGAGCCGCGCAGCAACGGGTCGGTGGTGCGGGCGAGTTCGCGGTAGTACGTGAGGTGGGCGCGTTCGGCGTCGGTGCGGGTGCCCGCCTCGTCGAGGCGTTCACGGGCGTACTCGGCGACCGTCTCCAGGAGCCGGTAGCGCATGCCGTCGCCGGGTGAACCGGGTGAAGGGGACGCCACCACAAGGGACTTGTCGACGAGCGAGCCGAGCGCCTGAAGCGCGGCGGGTGCGCAGACGGCCTCGGCGGCGGCGAGGTCGCAGCCGCCCGCGAAGACGGACAGCCGTCGCAGCACCTCCCGTTCGTCCTCGTCGAGCAGTTCCCAGGACCAGTCGACGACGGCACGGAGTGTCTGCTGCCGGGGCAGTACGGTCCGGCTGCCGGAGGTGAGCAGCCGGAAGCGGTCGTCGAGCCGGTCCGCGATCTGGCGCGGCGTCAGCATCCGTAGCCGGGCCGCCGCCAGCTCGATGGCGAGCGGGAGTCCGTCGAGCCGCCGGCAGATCTCGGCGGCCGCCCCGGGATCGTCCGCGACGGCGAACCCCGGCCTCGCGGCCGCCCCGCGATCGGCGAACAGCCGCAGCGCGAACGGTTCCGGCAGCGGTTCCACCGGCCGCAGCAACTCCCCCGGTACGCCGAGGGGTTCGCGGCTGGTGGCGAGTACGGTCAGCTCCGGGCACCGCTCCAGCAACTGCTCTACGAGGAGTGCGGCGGCGTCGACGACGTGTTCGCAGTTGTCGAGGATGAGCAGCATCCGCCGTCTGCCGCAGTGCTCCGCGAGCCGGGTGACCGGATCGTCGTGCCGCTCGGCCACGGCCCGCATCTCCTCGGCCCCGGCGCCCCGCAGCACGGTCTCCCGGGCCCCGACGGCGGTGAGTACGACTTCGGGTACGGTCCCGGGATCGTCGACGGGAGCGAGTTCGGCCAGCCACACCCCGCCCGGCATACCCCCGCCCACGGCCTCCCCCACCTCCTGCGACAGCCGCGTCTTCCCCGCCCCGCCGGGTCCCAGCAGGGTCACCAGCCGGGCGGTCGCGAGGTCGCCCCGGACGGCGTCCATGTCGGCGTCCCGGCCGACGAAGGAGGTGAGGCGGGCCCGGAGGTTGCCAGGGGGCGGGGTGAGGGCCGTCAAGGTATGGGGGGTGGTTGGGGTGCGAGTGGCCGGGGTGCGAGTGGCCGGGGTGGGGGCGATCGGGGTGCGGGCGGTTGGGGTACGAGGGGGTGAGGTACGAGGGGTTGAGGTACGAGGGGTTGAGGTGCGGGAGGTCGAGGCACGGGAGGTGCCCCGTTCCGGCTCCACGCCCCGCGCACGCGCGTCCCACCCCGCCGCCCCCTCTCCAGGGCTCAGCAACTCCCCGTGCAGCGCCCTCAGTTCCGCCCCCGGGTCGGTCCCCAAACGGTCCGCCAGCAGTTGTCGTACGGACTCGTACGCGTCCAGGGCCTCCGCCGGGCGCCCCGTGTCGCGGAGGGCGCGGAGGCGGAGGGCCTGGAGGGGCTCGTCGAGGGGGTGGGTGTCGCAGAGGGCGGTGAGGTCCGGGAGGGACCGTTGGGCGTGGCCGAGGGCGAGGGCCGCGGTGAGGCGGGCGCGGCGGGCGTCGAGGTGGCGGGTCTCCCAGCGGGCGGCCTCGGCGGTGCGGTCGGGGAGGTCGGCCAGCGGGGGCCCCTGCCAGAGGGACAGGGCGTCGTCGAGGAGCGCCGCCGCCTTCGCCGGGTCGCCGTCGGCCAACGCGCGCGTGCCCTCGGCCGTGCGGCGCTCGAAGCGGTGGAGGTCGATGTCGTCGTCCCCCGCCGCGAGGCGGTAGCCGCCGGGTGCCGAGGCCACCGCGTCCGGGCCCAGCGCCCTGCGCAACCGCCCGACCAGCGCCTGCAGCGCACCGGGCGCGTCAGTCGGCGGGTCACCGGCCCACACCTCGTCGACCAGGACGGCCACGGGCACCGTACGCCCGGGCCGCAGCGCGAGCACGGTCATCAGGGCGCGCAGCCGGGCGCCGCCGAGCGGGACGGGGGTGCCGTCGGCGCGGAGTGCCTGGGTGGTGCCGAGGATGCGGTAGCGCACGGGGGCCATTGTCTCCGGTGACGACCGGGGGCCGCCCCCGGGTTTCAGACCCGCATGGACCGGGAGGAGTCCAGGACCGGGGTCCGGTCGGCGCCGGGGATCTCGATCCGGTCACCGAACGCCGGACGTAACGGCGGCCAGGAACCTCCGGCTCTCCCCAGGACGTTCCCCCCACACCACCTGTACGGTCGACCCGCACACCCGCAGCCCACGCCAGGAGCCCGCCCCATGACCACCGCCATGTCCCGCCGGAGCGACCGGAGGATCAGCCCCGTCTTCCTGGGGATCGTGGCCGTCATGGCGGTTACGGGCTGGGCCACGTGGACCGGCTTCGCCGAGCAGCCCGGGGTGGCCATCTTCCTGTTCGTGACGGCGGCGTGGATCGTCTCGCTGTGTCTGCACGAGTACGCCCACGCGCGCACGGCCCTGCACAGCGGGGACATCTCGATCGGCGCGAAAGGGTATTTGACGCTCAATCCGCTCAAATACACGCACGCCCTGCTCAGCATCGTGCTCCCCGTCCTCTTCGTGATCATGGGCGGGATCGGTCTGCCGGGCGGCGCGGTGTTCATCGAGCGCGGCCGTATCCAGGGCCGCTGGAAGCACAGCCTGATCTCGGCGGCGGGCCCGCTGACGAACGTGCTGTTCGCGGTGGTCTGCACGGCCCCGTTCTGGCTGGACGCGCTGGACGGGGTACCGGCCGGCTTCCGGTTCGCCCTCGCCTTCCTCGCGCTGCTCCAGGTCACGGCCGCGATCCTGAACTTCCTGCCGGTGCCGGGCCTGGACGGCTACGGCGTGATCGAGCCCTGGCTGTCGTACAAGGCCCGCCGTCAGATGGAGCCGCTCGCGCCCTTCGGGCTGCTGCTCGTCTTCGCCGTGCTGTGGATCCCGGCGGTGAACGGCGTGTTCTTCGACGTGGTCGACACCGTGCTGCGCGGCCTCGGCATCGGTGATCTGGAGACGTACTGCGGCTGGAACCTGTACCGCTTCTGGGAGGGGGACGGCCCGGCGATCTGCGGCGTCGGCTGACCGTTCAGCCGTTGCCCGTCAGACATTGCCGGTCATCCGTTTCAGACATTGCCGGTCATCCGTTGCCGATCAGCCCTGCTGCCCCTCGGCGGAGCCGGCCCGTACCTTGGCACGTCGCATGTAGTACCACGTCATGTTGGACGACAGCCCGGCCAGCAGCACCCACACCACTCCGAGGAAGCTTCCCTGGACGAAGGAGACGACGGCGGCGGCCACGGAGAGCAGACAGACGGCCAGGGCATAGAGGGCGAGGCGGGGCATGGGGGTCGGCTCCTGACAGGACAGTCGGACAGGGGCGTACGGCGTCGGTCGTACGGCGTCCAGTGTCCCCCATGCCCGGTGCCGCTCTACACGTCGGTCAGCCGCAGCCCCGCGTGGGCCTTGTACCGCCGGTTCACGGAGATCAGGTTGGCGACGAGGGACTCGACCTGGTGGGCGTTGCGCAGGCGCCCGGCGAAGATGCCGCGCATGCCGGGGATGCGGCCCGCCAGCGCCTGCACGAGCTCGACATCGGCCCGTACCTCGCCGAGGACCATGACATCCGTGTCGATCTCCTCGACCTCCGGGTCCTGGAGGAGAACGGCGGACAGATGGTGGAACGCGGCGGTGACCCGCGACTCCGGCAGCAGGGCGGCGGCCTGCTCGGCGGCGCTGCCCTCCTCCGGCTTCAGCGCGTAGGCACCCTTCTTGTCGAAGCCGAGCGGGTTGACGCAGTCGACGACGAGCTTGCCCACGAGGTCCTCGCGCAGGGACTGAAGCGTCTTGCCGTGCCCGTCCCACGGCACCGCGACGATCACGATGTCGCTGCGGCGCGCGCACTCAGCGTTGTCGGCGCCCTCGACGCCGTACCCGAGCTCCTCGGCCGCCGTCCGAGCGCGGTCGGCGGCCCGCGAGCCGATGATCACCTTCTGCCCGGCCCTGGCGAGCCGGTAGGCGAGGCCCTTGCCCTGCGGCCCGGTGCCACCGAGCACGCCGACGACGAGCCCGGACACGTCGGGCAGGTCCCAGGGGTCCTTGGCCGGGGCCTTCGCCGGGGCCGTGGATTCCGTACCAGCCGTGCCGGGAGTCGTCTGTGCACTGTCAGTAGAGGTCATGGGCCCGACTGTACGTGCGCCGCTCCCGCCCGTGTCGATCAGGTGAGGGCCGTCACGGGGATACGGCGGAAGGTGATCGTCTCGTACGCGCTGAAGTCCCCCGTCTCATAGAGCAGGCCGACCGTCGCGTCGTCGGCGCGGACGAGGTCGGAGTACGCGGCGGGCAGCCCGTCGACGGTGTACGCGGACCGCCAGGTCGTCCCGGCGTCCTCGGAGACGCGCACGGTCATCAGCGCGCGGAAGCCGGGGTCGGCGGGCCCGGAGTAGAGCAGCAGGTCGTCGGGCTCGCGGAGCTGGAGCACACTGCCCTGGACGACGGGACCGGTCAGGCCCGCCTGCGGCCGGAACGGCTTGACGAGGGTCCTGCCGCCGTCGCGGGAGCAGGCGTCGGCGCGGGTGCCGGGGGCCGGGGAGTCGTTGCGGGTGTTGAAGTAGACGCGTCCGTCGGGGAGTTCGGCGGCAGTGGTCTCATTGGCGTTGATGTAGCCGTCGGTGTTGTCGTCGACGTACCCGATGCTCCAGGTCTCACCGCGGTCGTCGCTGAGCAGGCAGTGCCCGCCGTTGTACTTGCCCTCCGTGCCGGTGTCCCGCCCGCCCGGCGGCACGGAGTGGTTGGCGGGGACGACCACGCGGCCGGTGCTCAGCTGGAGGGCGTGGCCGGGCGTGGTGGCGTACCACCGCCAGGCCGCCTTCTTCGTGTCCTCGGTGATGTCCCGCGGCCGCGACCAGGTGACCCCGTCGTCGTCGCTGTGCTGGATCCACACCCGGCGCCCGTCCGCCGCGCCGACCGCACCGCGGCGGATGGCGGCCTCCGTGGCGAGTGCCGCGTTGCGGACGTGCACGAGCAGAATCCGGCCGGTGTCGAGGACGACGGGGGCCGGGTTGCCCGCGAGGTCGGTGCCGTTCGGGGCGGCGACCTCCAGCGGACCCCAAGTGCGGCCGCCGTCCGTGGACCGCTTCAGCACGATGTCGATGTTCCCGAAGTCGTCGCGGGAGCCGACCCGCCCTTCGCAGAAGGCGAGCAGGGTTCCGCCGGCGGTGACGACGACGGCCGGGATACGGAAGCTCGCGTATCCCTCCTGGCCTGCGCGGAAGGGGACGCTGGTCTCTGCCATGTCGGGCTCCTCGGGGGGCCGTTGATGCGGGTGTTCCGGTGGGGGCAGGTGGTCCGTTGTCTCGGCTCGTTCGACGCTTTCCCCACACTGGGCGAATTCATGGCGAACCGCACGCCATACGTGACCGATTGCGGCAGGATGCGTGCGCATGGATGCCGTACGGGTCGCATTGTTGCGCGAAGTGCTCGCGGGGACGGAGTGGTTGGGGGCCACGCGCCGGTTCGCGGGGGCGCTCAGGGGGTCCGTGGTGTCGTACGGGGGCGGATTGCTGCTCGTGGGCACGGAGGAGTACGAGCCGTGGCACCTGGCGGCGCACCTCGTGGACGAGGCCGCCTGGTCGGGTACGCCGGAACTGGCGCCGACCCTGGTGCGTCACCGGGCGCGTCCCTCCGACCCGGCGCACCTGGCGGTGGGGCTCGGCAGGGTCTCGGCGGCCCGGCGTGGCGAGACGCTCCTCGTGGTGGCGCCGGACACGCCCGGCGCGGCGCTGCTGGAGCGGGTGCACGACGCCCGCGGGGCCGGGGCCACGGTGCTCGCGCTGGACTCCGGGGACCGCGAGCTGGAGGCCATGGCCCACGAGTCGCTTGCCGTGCCGACGCCCGCTCCCGAGCTGGACCTCGACACCGTCCAGCACCTCGTGAGCGCGGCCGCGGGCGAGAACTCCCTCCCCGAGCCCCGGGGCCGCCGCCGCTTCCGCGACCGCCTGTCCCGCCTGGCGGACCAGCTGACGGCACCGCCGCCGGCGCACTGGTAGGGGGCGGGGCGGGGGAAGAGCGGGCGATGCTGCCCGGCCTGTCCGCCTGGCTGCGCACCGCCGCTGTCTTGGGGCCTGTCCGGCGGTTCGTGCCGGGAGACGCGAGGCGTGGTCGGCGTGGTCGGTTCTCACGGGCTCGGTTCTCACGGGCTCGGTTCTCACGGGCTCGGTTCTCGCGGGAGTGAATGGCGGCGGGCCACGGCCGGAGGGAGACTGGGAGGGCAGGCCCATCGGCCGAGGAGCGGCCTTATGGACACCTATGTCACCTCTTCTGTCACCTCCCCTGTCGCCTCCTCCGTCACTCCGGCCGCGCGGGTGGACGCGGCGGCCCTCCATGATCTGGAGGGCTCGTTCGCGGGCCGGCTCGTCCAGGCGGGGGAGCCCGGCTACGACGAGGCGCGACGCGTCTGGAACGGCTCCATCAGCAAGTTCCCCGCGCTGATCGCGTACTGCGCGGGCGTCGCCGACGTCGTCGCCGCGCTGCGCTGCGTACGGGACACGGGTCTGCCCATGGCGGTGCGCAGTGGCGGCCACAGCTTTCCCGGGCAGTCGTTGTGCGAGGGCGGGATCGTCATCGACCTGTCGCTGATGAAGGGCATCCGGGTGGACCCCGAGAGCCGTACCGTCCGGGCTCAGGCGGGGGTGCTGCTCGGCGAGCTCGACCGGGAGACGCAGCACTTCGGGCTCGCCGTACCCGCCGGGATCGTCACCCACACCGGTCTTGCCGGGCTGACGCTCGGCGGGGGCATCGGCTGGCTGTCGCGCAAGCTGGGCCTGACGGTGGACCAGTTGCTGTCGGTGGACCTGATCACGGCGGACGGCGCGTTCCACATGGTGGACGAGCGGCACGAGCCCGAGCTGTTCTGGGCGGTGTGCGGCGCGGGGAGCAACTTCGGGGTGGTCACGGAGTTCACGTTCCGGCTCCACCCGGTGGGGCCCTTCGTACTGGCCGGTCCGGTGCTGTGGCCGATGGAGGAGTCGCCGGACCTGCTGCGCTTCTACCGGGACTGGATCACCGAGGTGCCGGACGACCTGACGACGATCGTCGTGCACCGCAAAGCACCGCCGCTGCCGACGATCCCGCCGGAGCTGCACGGCCGGCCGGTCGTCGCCGTGATCGTCTGCTGGACGGGAGACATCGAGGCCGGGCAGGGGCTGCTGCGGCCGCTACGGGCGTTCCGGCCACCGCTGCTGGACCTGTGCGTCCCCAAGCCGTTCCTGGCGCACCAGGCCATGTTCGACGCGTCGTTCCCGCACGGGTGGTGGTACTACTTCCGGGCGTGCGACGTGGCGCGGCTCACGGACGAGGTCGCCGACGTCACCGCGGAGCACTCGCTGCGGATACGGTCCCCGCTCTCCACGGTCGGGATGTTCCACCTGGGCGGTGCCGTCTCCCGCGTCGGTGAGGACGACACCGCGTACAACGGGCGGGCCACCGGGCACACTTTCAACATCAACGGAAACTGCGCGACCGCCGAGGGCACCACTGAGGAGCGGAGCTGGGTGCGTGGCCTCTGGTCGGCACTGGGGCCCCACCACACCGGGGTGTACGTGAACTTCCTGATGGACGAGGGCGCGGACCGGGTCCGGCAGGCATACGGGGCGGAGAAGCTGGGCCGGCTGCGGGCCCTCAAGCAGCACTACGACCCGGAGAACCTGTTCCGCTCGAACCAGAACATCGCCCCGGGGGACACTTCCTCGAACCGGTCCGCCGACTGATCGAACCGGTCGTCGTCAACCGACGCCAACCGACGTCAGCCGACGCCGGTCGTCGTCAGCCGCCGTCAGTCGTCGTCGGTGCCTCAGTCGTCGTCGGTGCCTTGCGAGGCGCGGTCGTGCCAGCGCGGGTCGGTCTCCCACTCCAGGTTCCGCTCGCGGGCGGTCTCCATCGCGTGGGCGGCCTCCTCCCGGCTGGCGTAGGGCCCGAACCGGTCCTTGCCGGGGCAGTCGGGCCCCTCCTCGACCTTCTTGTGCTCCAGGCAGTAGTACCACTCACCCGGCTTGCCGACCGTACGCCGCTTGAACAGGGCCATGGCTCGCACTCCTTTCGCCACCGACTCACCACCGACATGGTCCCCCACACCCGCTGGTTAAACTCGCTGACATGTCTGCCCAGTCGCTGCTCGCACCGGGGAAGCTCTCCCCCACCCGTACCGTCCCGGGACACATCAGGCGGCCCGAGTACGTGGGCAAGCCCGCGCCCACGCCGTACACGGGACCAGAGATCCAGACCCCCGAAACCATCGAGGCGATGCGGATCGCGGGCCGGATCGCGGCGCGGGCGCTGGCCGAGGCCGCGAAGGCCATCGCCCCCGGGGTGACGACGGACGAGCTGGACCGGGTCGCGCACGAGTACATGTGCGACCACGGGGCGTACCCGTCGACCCTCGGCTACCGCGCTTTCCCCAAGTCGCTGTGCACCTCGGTCAACGAGGTCATCTGCCACGGAATCCCCGACTCCACTGTCCTGCGCGACGGCGACATCATCAACCTCGATGTGACGGCGTACATCGGCGGCGTCCACGGCGACAACAACGCCACGTACCTCGTCGGGGACGTCGACGAGGAGAGCAGGCTGCTCGTCGAGCGGACCCGCGAGTCCCTCAACCGCGCCGTCAAGGCCGTCAAGCCGGGCCGCCAGATCAACATCATCGGGCGCGTGATCGAGTCGTACGCCAAACGCTTCGGCTACGGAGTCGTCCGTGACTTCACCGGCCACGGGATCAACTCCTCCTTCCACTCCGGCCTGATCATCCCGCACTACGACAGCCCGCACGCGACGACGGTCATCCAGCCCGGGATGACGTTCACGATCGAGCCGATGCTCACGCTGGGTACGCACGAGTACGACATGTGGGACGACGGCTGGACGGTCGTGACCAAGGACCGCAAGCGGACGGCCCAGTTCGAGCACACGCTGATGGTGACGGACACGGGCGCGGAGATCCTCACGCTCCCGTAGACGCCGTCCCCCACTTTTCCACAGCCCGCCCTGTCCACAGGGCGGGCTTTTTCATGTGGACGTGATGAAGATCCGGGGTACGGTTTTACCGACAGGACGTCGGGAACCCGTTGACTTAGGTAAGCCTAACCGTAGAAAATATGACCGGTTCCCGTCCGTCCCAACCCTTCAGCCCCGGAGGCCTCCATGAACGCGTCGGCCACGACCAGCGAGTCGAGCACGGCGTTCTCCACGCTCATCCGCACCGCTTCCCACGAGCAGCACGTGGAGGCGGAGACCTCGACGTTCATGAGCGACATGCTGGGCGGAAGGCTCGGCGTCGAGGCGTACGCGCGCTACACCGAGCAGCTGTGGTTCGTGTACGAGGCGCTGGAGAGCGGCGCACAGCGGCTGGCCGACGACCCGGTGGCCGGCCCCTTCATACAGCCGGAGCTGATACGCCTGCCCGCCCTGGAACGCGACCTGGAGCATCTGCGCGGCCCCGGCTGGCGCTCGACCCTGTCCGCCCTGCCCGCGACCCGGGCGTACGCCGGCCGCGTCACCGAGTGCGCCCGGACATGGCCGGGCGGGTATGTCGCCCACCACTACACCCGCTACCTCGGCGACCTCTCCGGCGGCCAGATCATCCGCGACACGGCGGAGAAGACGTGGGGCTTCGCCAAGAAGGGCGACGGCGTCCGCTTCTACGTCTTCGAGGAGATCACCAACCCGGCCGCCTTCAAGCGGAGGTACCGCGAACTGCTGGACGGGGTGCGCACGGACGACCTGGAGAAGCAGCGGATCGTGGCGGAGTGCAAGAAGGCGTTCGCACTCAACACCGCGGTCTTCCACGCGCTGGGCGAGGAGTTCCCCCTGAGTGCGTAGCGCCCGTGATCACCGCGTCTAACGCTCCAGGAACACCCTTCCGCCCACCTCGACCCACCCCTCCGGCTGCGGAGCCGTCAGAATCTGTGAACCCGCGCCCTGGACGATGTTCAGGGCGCGCCCCAGCCGGGCCGTCAGCTGCAGAGCCGCCGCCCCCGTGGCCTCGTCCTCCTCGATCCCGTCCCCCCGCCCGGGAAACCCACGGGCCCTGACCCGCCCCGCGGCCTCGTCCTCCCAGGCCCACGCATAGATCCTCCCCCAGACTTCGTCCGGGGGGACCCCCATCTCGCTCCGCTCGCCCACAGGCGGCACGGACAACTCGTCCACTTCCGCCGCCGACCCGTACTGCCGCAACGTACGCGGCTCCGCCCACTCCGGCCGGGCCTCGATCCAGCTGAACTCCCCGTCCAGCCGCGCGCCGACGACCCCGGCCGGGGTGACCAGCTCGGGCACATCGAGCAGCCAGGCCGCACCGACACACGGATATCCGGCGAACGGCAACCGCGCGCTGGGCGTGTAGATGTCGATCACACCGCGCTCGGGGTCATCGACGAACACGGTCTCGCTGAACCCGAGTTTGGCGGCGAAGGCCTGCCGGTCGCCCCGTTCCGGCATCACCGAGCCCTCGCGGACGACGCCCAGCTCGTTGCCGTATCCGCCACGGGGCCCACAGAACACCCGCAGCACGTCGAAATCAGTCACCCGCGCATTCAAACATCACCCGCCCCGCGACGTCGCCCCAGGCGCGAATAACAAAGGAGGTAAGGCTAACCTAAGCCTCACCAGGGGCGAGGTCGGAGAGAGGAATGATCAGAACAGTGCTGCGACGCTTCGAGGACGGCGACAGAGACACGTACGGAAGCACGGACGGAGGCGCAGACGGAAGCACGGACGGAAGCACGGACGGAAAGACCGACAGAAGCACCGGCAGACACACCAACAGTGACGCCGGCGGAGACGCCAAGTGACCATAGTGGACAAGCCCGTTGAGACCGCTCCCCCGGAAGCGGCCCTCGCGCGGCGGCGCCGCGGCGCCCCCTGGCTCCTCACCGTCGGCCTCGTCGTCACCCTCCTCGTCCTCGTCCCCGTGGCGGCGGGCATCGGCGCCTATCCCGTCCCCACCGGCGACGTCCTGTCCTCCGTCGCCCACCGCATGGGCCTCGGCGGCGGCGAACTCGACCGGGTGCCCGAGTCGGTGCTGTGGAACGTCCGCTTCCCGCGGATCGTGCTCGCCCTGCTGATCGGCGCGTCGCTGGGGTGCGCGGGCGCGCTGATGCAGGGCGTGTTCGGCAATCCGCTGGCCGAGCCCGGGGTCATCGGCGTCTCGTCGGGCGCGGCGGTCGGCGCCGTCGCGTCGATCGCCTTCGGCCTCGACTTCCTCGGCAACTGGACGGTTTCGGCGTTCGCGTTCGTCTCCGGACTCGCGACCGTGCTCCTCGTGTACGTCATGTCCCGCTCGGAGGGCCGTACGGAGGTCGTGACGCTCATCCTCACCGGTATCGCGGTCAACGCGTTCACGGGCGCCCTGATCGGCCTGTTCATCTTCTTCGCGGACACCGCCGCCGTGAACCAGATCGCGTTCTGGCAGCTGGGCTCGCTCGCCCAGTCGACCTGGCCGAAGGTGCTGGCCGTCCTGCCGTGCGCGGCGATCGGGCTGGCCGTGGCGCCGCTGTACGCAGGCAAGCTGGACCTGCTGGCCCTCGGCGAACGCCCCGCCCGGCACCTGGGCGTGGACGTGGAGCGGCTGCGCATCCTGCTCGTGCTCGTCATCGCGCTGCTCACCGCGGCCGCCGTGAGCGTCTCCGGGATCATCGGCTTCGTGGGGCTCGTCGTACCGCATCTGCTGCGCATGGCGGCGGGGCCGGGGCACCGGTTCCTGATCCCCGCCAGCGCGCTCGGCGGAGCCCTCGTCCTGCTCGCGGCCGACCTCGCGGCCCGTACCCTCGTCGAACCCGCCGAGCTGCCTCTCGGCGTGCTCACCGCACTGATCGGCAGCCCGTTCTTCTTCTGGCTGCTGCGCAGGACCCGCCGCAGGCAAGGAGGCTGGGCATGAAGCGCTTCCGAGAGCGGCTCGGGGGACGGTCCGGAGGACAACTCAGGGGACGGTCCGGAGGACAACTCGGAGGACAACTCGGAGGAGCCCTCGGAGGAGCGCTCGGAGGGCGACGACTCCGGGGGCGCCCCTCTCCCCCGCCTCCGGCCACCCCCGGCGACATACTCGCCGAGGCCGAGGACCTGCACGTCCGGCTCGGCGCCCGCGAGGTGCTGAGCGGCGTCGACGTCACCGTCCGCGCGGGCGAGGTCCTCGCCCTCGTCGGCCCCAACGGGGCGGGAAAGTCGACGCTGTTGGGCGCCCTGGCCGCCGACCTCCCGGCCGCCTCCGGCGTCGTACGCGTCCACGGACGGCCCGCCCCCCAGTGGTCCGCCCCCGAACTCGCCCTGCGCCGCGCGGTGTTGCCCCAGTCCGCGGCCCTCTCCTTCCCCTTCACGGTCGAGGAGGTCGTACGGATGGGCCGGGCGCCCTGGGCGCAACAGCCGGACACGTACGACGAGGACGACAGGGCCGTGGCCGAGGCGATGGCGGCGACGGAGGTCACCCCGTTCGCGGCCCGCCCCTTCTCCGCGCTCAGCGGCGGCGAGCGCGCCCGGGTCGCCCTGGCCCGCGTCCTGGCCCAACGGGCGCCCCTGCTCATGCTCGACGAGCCGACCGCCGCGCTCGACCTCCGGCACCAGGAACTGGTGCTGCGGGTCTGCCGGGAGCGGGCCCGCGCCGGTGACGCCGTGGTCGTCGTCCTGCACGACCTGGGCCTGGCGGCGGCGTACGCGCACCGCGTGGCGGTCCTGAGCGGCGGGCGGGTCGCGGCCGACGGTGCCCCGGCGGAGATCTTCACCGACGGCCTGCTGTCGGACGTATACCGGCAGCCGGTCGAGGTGTTCCCGCACCCGAGGACGGGCGAGGTACTGATCACTCCGGTACGGGACTCGTGATGCGGCGTTCTTCGTGATGCGGGATCAAGGTCACGGTGTGGACGCTGTACCCGGTCCCGTCACCAGCGCACTTCCCCTCCCCGGTAGGGTTCGCCTCCGGGAAGGGGAAGGTGAAGGGACCTGATGAGCAGGGATCGTGGGGTTCGGAGCTCGCGAAGGCTCCGTGAGCAGGGCCGGTTCTCCCTGGCAACAGCCGCGGTGGCCGTTCTGTCCATGACGGCGAGCGGCTGCGTGGTCATCCACGGCGAGCGGGAGATCGTTCCGGCGGCGACACGGGCCGAGGCCGCCCGTGCGCTTGAGGACTTCACCACCGCGTACAACGAGGCGGACAAGGAGTACGACCAGTCCCTGGACGCCGACCGGGTCGGCGGCGCCCTCGCCGACATCGACGGCGGAAAGCTGAGGGCGGGCAGCAAGAACAGCCCGAACGGCAACCCGAACCATTCGCCGCTGACGCTGACCGACGCCAGGTTCACCATCCCGGAGAAGGCGGGCTGGCCACGCTGGTTCGTCGCCGACACGGACGCCAACAAGGGCTCCGTGGACTCCCGTTGGCTCCTGGTGTTCACCCGCGGCGGCGTCGACGAGCTGTGGCAGGTGTCGTATCTGACGATCCTCAACGGCGACGACGTACCGGAGTTCGAAACGGACGAGGACGGCTACGCGCAGCCGGTCGCCGCGGACGACGCGACGCTGGCGATAGCCCCGGACGCGCTGGGCGAGGCGTACGCGACGTACATGGAGTCGTCCTCGGGCGCCCCGGGCGGCGATGTGTTCGCCCCCGGCGAGCACACCTCCCGGTGGCGGGCCGACCGCGCGAAGAACGCGGCCCGCCCGGGACTCGCCCGCCAGTACCTCGACGAGCCGCTGACCGACGGCGACTACGCAGCCCTGGGTCTGCGCACCACGGACGGCGGGGCCCTGGTCTTCTTCGCCATACGCCACTACGAGAAGCAGACCGCCGCACAGGGCGTCGACATCAACGTCACCGACCCGAACATCCAGGCCCTCCTGGCCGGCGAGGTCAAGTCCTCGCTGACGCTGGAGTTCGTCTCCAACCAGGCGGTGCTCGATCCGGCGATGACGGCGCCGGACCAGAAGGTGAGGTTCCTGAGCCGGGTGGACGGGCTGACGGGGGCGAAGGGCGAGTAGCGGCCTCTGGGCGGCGAGTAACGCTCTCTGGGCTACGGGGCTCGGCCGCGCCTTTTGGTACGGGGTACGGGGTACCGGGGGGGGTACGGGATCAACCGCGTACGGGGTACGGGGCTCAGCCGCGCTTTTCGGTACGGAGTTCCGGTGCGGAGCCTCAGCCGCGGAGGGGCCAGGCCGCGCTCGCGTGGTCCGGCTCCTCGCCCGCGTACCGCGAGCATTCGTCGGTGAGGATCTCCAGCAGGCTCAGCGGATCGGGCAGCGGATGCTCGGGGCCGCGTACCCACCACACCGCCAGCTCACCGGGCAGCCGGGCGGGCGGTACGAGGACGTACGACCCCCGGCAGTGCCAGCGCAGCCCCGGGTGCTCGTCCATCGTCTCGGGATGGCAGTCCAGTTCGCAGGGCCACCACTCGTCCTCGTCCTCGGGCGTACCGCGGGTGAGGGTGAAGAAGAGCATGCGCCCGTCCCCGGTCTCGGCGACGGGCCCGACCTCGATGCCGGCGGAGAGCAGCCGCTCCAGGGCCTCGCGCCCGGCCTCCAGCGGCACGTCGAGAACGTCGTGCACCATGCCGGTGGCGGTGATGAAGTTGGCCTGCGGCTGATGCCGGGCCCACCGCTCCACCTGCGCGCGGTCGGTGGTGGACT
Organism: Streptomyces sp. NPDC002845; assembly: GCF_053591955.1. Taxonomy (NCBI): domain Bacteria; kingdom Bacillati; phylum Actinomycetota; class Actinomycetes; order Kitasatosporales; family Streptomycetaceae; genus Streptomyces; species Streptomyces sp. NPDC002845. Next base: position 52,488 of record NZ_JBSFUU010000038.1, read on the forward strand.
GCGTCTGCCAGGCGAAAGAGACGGGGTGGCGGGCAGGTGTGGGGCACCCGACCCGATCACAGGAACACCGATAACCGGCCGGATGCGCGGCCGGCGCGATCGGCAGCCCGGCGGCGGCGACAGCGAGCAGCAGGTCCTCTCGGCCGCCGTCACCGACGTCCGGTTTGGGACGGCGACCGCGCAGCCACTGGGAGATCCTGCCCTGCCCGCCGGTGCGGCGGCCGAACTCGGCGCTCATCTATCCCCTCGCCTCGCTGTTGTGCGGACAGCATGCCTGCCTCATGGTCCCACCATCCTGCGCCACGGGTGGGCCGGGTCCGCATCCAGGGTGGGTGGGATGATGCCCGCCTCCCGGCAGGAATCGAGGATTATTTGGCGATTTGAGAGCATTTGACACCCACTGGCGCCCGCACCACCGACTTGGTCACACTCACCCGCCGTGACTCAGCGGGGCGCGAGACCGTACAGGGCGTAGTCGACGAGAGCGTCCGTGTAGTCGTACGAGATGGGCCCGGTGCGCTGAAGCCAGCGCTGGGCGAGCGGGGAGACGAAGAGTTCGAGGGCGATACGGGGATCGATGTCGGGCCGTACCGCACCGGAGTCCTGGGCCGACTTCAACCGCCGTACGTAGAGCTGGAGCTGAGGTTCGAGCAGCCGGGCGACGAACAGGGCGCCGAGCTTCTCGTCGACGACCCCTTCGGCGGCGAGGGCACGGGAGGGCGCCTCGAACTTCGGGTCCGCCAGCCCGTCGACGGTGGCCCGCAGCACGTACTTGAGGTCGGCCGCGAGGTCGCCGGTGTCGGGGATCTCGTGTTCCTCCTGCCCGGGCGGGATCGAGGCCTCGGCCGCCTGCTCACTGAGGTCGAGGAACGCCTCAAGCAGCACATCGGCCTTCGACGACCACCATCGGTAGATCGTCTGCTTCCCGACTCCGGCGCGGGCGGCGATGCCCTCGATGGTCGCCTTCGGGTACCCGACCTCGGCGACGAGGGCGAGGGCGGCGTCGTAGATCGCGCGACGGGACTTCTCGCTGCGGCGGGTGGAGTCGGGGGCGGGCTTGCCGGGGGGCATGGCGGGGCGGGCGGGCTGGGCGTGCTTCTGGGCCATGGGCCCAATTTATCAGCTTGACAAGACGGAGCGTCTCGCGCAGCCTGATGGGGCAATCACGAGACGAGCCGTCTCGTCACGCACGACGATCACGTACGACGATCACGTACGACGGAGGGAGTCACCCCATGACCCGAGGCGGATCCGGAAACATGCTGGGAGTCGGCGGCACCCGCAGGAACCTCAGCCGCAAGGCCCTTCGGGGCGGCGGCTCCGGAGGCCCGATCGGCGGACGCCTCGACGGGCCGGCAGAGAAGCGGGAGCTGTTGCGCAAGCTCCAGGAAAAACGGCAGGAGGAAAGGGGACGCACGAGCGTCGAGTCGTCGTGAAGGGGCACGGATTGCGCCCCGACGGTCACGCGGCTTGTGCCTCGACGGTCACGCGGCTTGTGCCCCGATGGTCACTCGGCCGGAGGCCAGGCGTCGCCCCAATCGGCATCCCGGGTCGCCTTGTACAGCGGTCCGTGGCGCTTGGTGACGGTGACCCGGCGCAGGGAGGGCTCGGTCTCGCAGAGGTCGAGCAGCACCTGCCCCTTGCGGATCTGGGGCTTGCGTACGACGCGGGAGGAGGCCGGCGCCGCCGGGAAGCGGGTGGCGGCGACATAGCTGAACTTCTCGTCCTCGTACGCCAGTGAGCCGCCCTTGACCTGCCGGTGGAGGGACGAACGACTCACCCGCGCGGAGAAGTGACACCAGTCCTCACCAGGGGCAATGGGGCAGGCAGCGCTGTGGGGGCAGGGGGCGGCGACATGAAACCCGGCGCGGATGAGCCGGTCGCGGGCCTCGATCACGCGGGCGTAGCCCTCCGGGGTTCCGGGCTCGACGATCACGACGGCCTGGGCGGCGGCCGCGGCGGCGCCGACGACGGAAGCGCGGTCGGTGTCCGTGAGCTCTCCCAGCACATAGGACACCGTGACGAGATCAGTGCTCTCGATCCTGAGCGCCGCTCCGATCCGAGAGCGCTGCCACTCGGCGCCCTTCAACTCCGGGTTGGCGGCGGCGATCTCCCGCCCGAGCGCGAGCGCCGGCTCGGCCCAGTCGAGCACGGTGACGGGCCGCTCACCCGCCCAGGTCGCGCTGACAGCCCAGGTGGCGGCACCGGTACCACCGCCCACGTCGACGTGACTGCCCGGCGCCCACCCCGGTACGGCGTCGGCGAAGGCCTCCAACGCCGAGCACACCGCCTCGAACGTCGCCGGCATCCGGTACGCCGCGTACGCGACCACGTCCGACCGGTCCCGCAACACCGGCGCGTCCGTCGGCGTCCGCCCCCGATAGTTCGCGATCAGCCGCTCGACCGCCTGCGCGGCCGACTTCGGCGGCAATCCGTCGAGCAGCCCGGCGAGGGCTCCGCGCAGGGTGTCGGCTGGGGAGACGGAGGCGTTCACGTGGTAACTGTATCGCCCGCACGTATGGTGCCGTGCGTAACGTCCCTAGCGGGAAACCCCAGGTCAGGGCCATGGATGCCGTCGTCTCACGCTCAGCGCGTGAGACGTGTGTGAGACGGCGAGCCCTCGCGGCCCCGTGGCGGGCGCAGCGAGGCCCCTGTCGCTGAAGGAATCGAGTCCTTCGGCGGCAGGGGCCGTTCACGTCGGAGGTTCACCCACCCGGCCGGCTCTTCCGGAGACACCATCGGTGGCTGGGCGCCGCCGGTCAGTGCGGGATACCCTCGATGATGTCGCGGGCGCCCTGGCGCAGGAGTTCAGCGCACACCCGGGAGCCGAGGGCAGCCGGGTCGTTGAGGCGCGCCCACACCTCCAAGCCGGGCCCCGAAGCCCCCGGCTCGTACGCGATCCGCCGCCCCGGCGCCTCCTCGGTGGTCAGCCCGTCGCAGTAGCGGCAGACGTGCAGGTCCGCGGTCATGACGCGCTCACCGCCTGGCCGTGGCAGGCGCAGCCACAGCGGCGTTGCAGCAGGATGCTGGGGTAGTGCGGCAGCGGCACGTCCCTGGTCTGGCGGCAGTCGGCGTGCAGGTTCTCGTAGCCGGGCTGCTCCGCGACCGCGCACCAAGCGGACAGAGGCGGCCTGTCCTTCGCCACGGGGGTGCTCCTCACTGGCACTCACCGCCCAGGTCCTCCAGGTGGCCGCACGGCCTGCGTACCAAGCGGGCCAGTCGGTGCACCACCGACACCCGCACGAACAGCGTGTCCCCACGCCCCACGCGCAGCAGTACGCGAGCCTCCCCGGCACAGGACAGAGCACGGTCGCGCGAGTCCCAGCCCTTCGGACGACGGACAGCCGCCCGCTCGACCGTGGGGATGAGCAGCTCGATGTGCCCGCGCAGCTGAAGGCGCAGCGTCTCCAGGTCCTCGTCGGACAGCGGCTCGGCTCCCCTGGCGAGCACCCGGTCCGTTGCCGCGCGCATCGTCTTCAGGTCGAGGGGCAGGCCGTCGGCGTCGGCCTCCGACATGATCCCGGTCACGGGCACTCACCCCTCGACCGGGCGTTGGCGGCGGCGACACCCGCGCTGAGCGCCTCAGCGGGCGTGAGCTGGCGCAGGTTCTCCGGCCGGGTGTCCCACTCGCGTCCGCCACCGACGGGCCGCAGTTGCACGTACGGGCCCTCGAAACCCATGACCTTGCCGACCCTCTTGCGGCCGGTGTCCTCGACGGTGTCACCGAGGCGCGGCAGGTAGGCGGTCATCGTCACCGGACCTCCCCCACGGGAGCGGCCGGGCGGCCGGTTCCGTGCGGTCCGAACGCGGGTGTTCTCACTCGTTCGAGGGTCTGTGGTAGAAGGTGCATTGTCGATCTGCTCCGATCAGGTCGGCCGCGCCCCGGGGCCGTTCACGCGGTCGCCGGGGTCCATGCTGTTAGGCATCGAGACTCCTGGATGGCGTGCAGTTGCGGCATAACCAACTGGTGTTACCGAGGCGGTAATACACTCGTTGTTGGCTTGGTACAGCACGACGGTGCGCTTATGATCACTCCGGAAGTTGGCCTCATGGACGCCGCCTCCCCCGGCCCGCTCGCCCCAGAAGTTCTCGACAGGGACGACCTGAGACGAGCCCTGGAAGAGCACGACTTCGCAGCCGCGTTCTCCCTGATCAAGAAGTGAGGCGGCCTGTCCCAGAACCGGATCGCGTCAGCATGCCAGCTCACTCCTGGCAAGGTGAGCACGATCATCGGCGGACAACAGCAGGTCACCAGCTTCGACGTCATCTGTCGCATCTCTGACGGCCTTCGCATTCCCGGGCGCATGCTCGGCCTCGCGGAGCGCCCGTGGGAGGTCCGGCCAGACGACCCCGAGCCAACCGAGGCGCCGACCGCACAGTTATCCGATGACGCACCGTGGGGCCCCACGGTGGCCGTGCACCTGGCAGCCGAACTGACCACGAGCGATCTCGTGATGGACCGCCGCGCGGCAACGCGCGCTCTGGCTGGTGCAGCCCTGACCGGCGGAACGCTGCTCGACTCTCTTGAAGGCTGGCTCCAGCCCGGCCCGCCAGCAGATCCCTCTCAGCGTCAAGGACGCCTGGGGCAAAGGGAGGTGGAGGAACTGGAATCCACAGCGCGCGCCTTCCGTGCCTGGGACCACAAGTTCGGCGGCGGCCTGCGCCGCAAAGCCGTGGTCGGCCAGCTGAACGAGGTCGCCAGCCACCTGGAAGAGCACCAAACACCCGCCGTCGAACAGCAGCTCTTCCAAGTCATGGCGTTCCTCGGTGGGACCGCGGCGACCATGGCCTGGGACTCCGGGCTGCACAAGCAGGCGCAGAACTACTACCTGCTGGCCCTTCGCGCGTCTCATGCCTCGGGCGACAGCGCGTACGGCGCGAACGTCCTTGCCGGTATGGCCCGGCAGATGCTTTACCGTGATCGCCCTCAGGATGCTCTCGAACTCGTGCACCTGGCGCAGAAGGGCATACGCAGGAGTTGGGCTCCCCGCGTGCAGGCCATGCTCCAAACCCGGGAAGCGTGGGCGTACGCAGCCATGGGACGCGCCGCTGCCTTCAAGCGCGCCACGTCCGAAGCGGCCGAGGTTCTCTCTGATGCTGAGCCCGGCGAAGAGCCGTTCTGGATCACGTACTTCGACAGTGCGGAGCTGGCCGGAGTCACTGGCGGACGGCTGCTCGATCTCGCACGTCAGGACCCGCGCAAGCACGCCGAGCCCGCAGCGGAATCGATCCTGGAAGCGCTCGCAACGCGCGGGCCTGAGGCCGGCCGCAGCCACGCTCTCGACTTGATCGGTCTCGCGGAGTGCCACTTCCTCATGGGCGATGTCGTCGGCGCTGTGGAGCACACACACCAGGCTGTCGACGCGGCCTCCCGTACCCAGTCCAACAGGGTGCGGGCGCAGCTCGGTGAGCTGTACCCGTACACGGTGGGCCGGGAGACATCGCGTACGGTCGGCGAAGCGCGGGCCAGGATCCGCGATCTGTTGTCGAGTTGAGGGAGAGACGTGACCACCATCGCCGTCACCGGCCACATGGACCTGACCGACGCCAGTGTCCCTCTGGTACGTGAGGCCCTGCGCGAAACTCTGAAGCCGTACGCCGACGGCAGCCTTACCGGAGTCTCCTGCATCGCCAAGGGCTCCGACTCGCTCTTCGCCGAGGTCGTCCTCGAACTGGGCGGGCGCCTGATCGCGGTCATCCCCTCACAGGACTACCGGCAGAACAAGGTCAAGCCCGATCATGCCGAGATCTTTGATCGCCTCACCGCGGCAGCCGACGAGGTGCTCGTGCTCACCCATGAGACAGCGAACCGGTCGGCGTACGAGGACGCCAACCGCACGCTGCTCCAGCGCGCCGACTGCCTGGTCGCGGTGTGGAACGGCGAACCCCCCACCGGCAAGGGCGGCGGCACCGCCGACACCGTCATCGAGGCACGAGAGGCTGGCCTGCCCGTCGACATCGTCTGGCCGGACGGCGCGACGCGCCGGGGGTGAGGAGTCAGTAGGCCAGGGAGGGTCGCCCCTGGTCAGCCCGCTCCAACCGAACTGGAGCGGGCCACAGTCACGAGTACAGCACGGCGCCCCGGCCGCGACGGGGGTTGGCACGACCGGGGCACCGGTACAGCGCCCCGTCTGGGGAGCAAGGGCGCACACATCACCCCCGGGAGGCGCCGGCCCCGGAAGGGGGCGCCGGTGAGGCGTTGGGGCGACCACAATGCGCCGCACTGGCCGGAATGCGCAATAGGCGGGACGCACACCAATTCCGTTCGGGCGTCAGACTTTGACGACCTGGTAATCAACCTCGTGGCGGGCTCCCGAAGACCGGAATCGGGCGTGACGCGTGCCCTGTCCGGCCTCGTCCGCTCGGATCGTCTGGCCGCCGAGCTGATCGTCAGGGTCCGGCCGGGCGTCCCTTTCAGCCAGAGAGAGGAAGCCATCTGGGGGCGTCAAGACAGCAACATGCTCTATACGCCGCCGGCGCCCTCCCTTCGCCTCGCCTTCCCAGATGGGCTGACCGTTCCATCTCAGTACGGCGTCATCCGACCCGAAGTCATCCTCTGGTTCGAGGCAGTGAAGGTGTCCGAAGCGCACTTGGTGCTGCGCCATCGCGTCCTCCCACGTGGTGATTCTACGAGGCTCTGCGAGGCGGCCCAGGACGGTTCCGTCCCGGGCCGCCAAGTGGTCAGCCCCAGGTGGCGCTGAACTTCGCGGCGTAGCCCTTCGTGTAACCCGCCGCGTTGGGGTGGAAGGTCGCGGTCGGGTCAGTCAGGTTGACACCGTTGATCCACGGGTCGGCGCCACATGCCCCGTGCCCGCTGAACTGCCCCCGCATGTCGATGTAGTAGACGCTCGCGTCGATCGTCGCGGCCAGGGTGCCCTCCGCGAGCGCGTCAGCGAACGCGTTCATGTCGGCGCGCTTTTTGGCACTGAGGTCGATCACGTCGCACGTACCGGTCGAGGACAGCGCCTGCGGATAGCCGAACACGAGGACCAGGGCCCGGGGTGCGCGGGTCTTGATATCGGTGTAGAGGCCGGCGAGTTCCTCCACCAGCTGGTTCTTGGCGTAGTGCGACATCCACTGCGTGGCGAACGAGCAGGTGCTGTCGTCCTTGGTGAGGCACGCCTCAACCACCGAGGCGAACTGCGCGTCGTTGCCGCCCACCGTGAGGGTGACGAGGTTGGTCTTGTCACTCAGGGCGGACAGCTGGTTCTTCCGCACGTCCGCGATGGTCGCACCGCTACAGGTGACGTCCTTCAACGTGTAGTTGGGGTGAGCGGCCGCCCACTGGCGCGGATAGTTCTTCGGGCTCCGCAGACAGTCGCCGCTGGAGGCGTCGTACGGAGCCGCGCCGACCCCGGCCGCGTACGAATCCCCGAGCGCGACGTACTCCGCTCCTGTCGCCGCCTGGGCGGAGCCGCTGACCACAGTTCCCATACCGGCGAATGCCGTTAAGGCGGCGATGATGGTTGACGTCAGTTTGCGCATGACTTCCTTCTGGATCAGGGAAACCTGAATCGATCGGGGAAGATCGTACGACTGCGCATCAGCCGATTCGGCCGTGCGCCTCCGGCCAGATCGCCCACGAATGGGGCAAGCGGCCGGGACGGACGATTGCGCGGAAGGGACGAAAGAGTTCCCCTCAGGACATTGACGAGGTGTTCCACCACGCCCTGGGCGGCGGCACGGGAGTCCAGTCCGTCCCGCGGTGATCCAGCCACCATCTTCCGATGACGTGGAACTTCTCCTCGAACCTGCGGTCCCACGCGAGGAACCCCGTGGTGGGCGCCCGCAGACGGGTACGGCGTCCGCCCGCCTCGTGGATGACGACCGTCCTGGTACCCATGATCGACTCGACCTGGATGGCCTGGACGTCCGACCACAGGATGGTCCGACGGCGCAGTCCGTGCACGACGGCCGCCGACGAGGTGAGGGTGACGCCGAAGTAGAAGGGCAACAGGACGCCCAGCACCAGCACGGCGATCCAGAGCACCACCAGGCCGACCGGCCGAACGGGATACATTCCCTCGCTCCAGGACACGATGTGGAAACTCGTGATGACAACGACCGTGGGCAGAACGGGCAGCACCCGTTGCCAAAGAGTCGCCCGGAACCGCACCTCGACCGGCACCGAAGCCTCACTCGGCGAATGCTCCATCACTGCCACTCCGTTGGACGATGCAGCCGCCGCTGCTTGCTGTGCGGCCAGGAGACCGTCCGTCGACGGGGGCCCTCGTACTGGCCCATGATGGGGCCGATGTCCGCGTTCAGTAAATATCAGGCTCGATGAGCGGAACCCTCCAGGGTTCCTCCCCGACCGCTGACGGAGGCCTCCACCGTGTCCGACCTCGACAGCCAGACTGCCTACTGGGACGCCGCAGCCACCACGAAGCGGTTCACGCATCCGCTGCACACACCGTGGCTGGACGGCATCCGACGAAGTGCCGCGGTCCTCGACTACGGCTGTGGCTACGGCCGGACCATGCAGGCCCTGCAACAGCAGGGTTTCACTGACCTCTCCGGCGTCGACACATCACCAGGCATGATCGCCAAGGCCCGCACCCTGCATCCCGCGATGCGCTTCGCGGTGCTGGACACGCCTCCCAAGGTGGCCTGTGAGGACGCGAGCTTCGACATGGTGGTGCTCTTCGCGGTGCTGACCTGCATCCCCGGCGACGACGCACAGCGAAGGCTGATCACCGAGTTGCACCGCGTACTCAGGCCCGGCGCGCTGCTCTACCTCAGCGACCTGCTCCTCCAGGACGACCAGCGCAACCTCGACCGCTACGCACGCTTCGCCGAACGCTACGGCGCCTACGGGGTGTTCGAGACCAGCGACGGTGCGGTGTGCCGCCACCACCCGAGCGGCTGGTTCACCTCTCTGCTCGCCGGTTTCGAGACGGTCGGCACCCGACGTATCACCGTGGCCACCATGAACGGCAACGAATCGGCCGGGATTCAGATCCTGGCCCGCAAACAGGGCTGATCTGCAAGCACCGCGGACAACAACCACGTCTCACCCCGCAGCGCCGCGCGCTTTCGACGCCCCCGCCGCCCCCGCCGCAACGCCGACCGGTCCAGGTGGACCACGACCATGGTTTGACCATGGTTTGAAGTGCTCTCCCCGCTGCCCGGTGTGGTGAAGCCCCCTCACTTCCCCCGGACCGCCCGAGCCAGCCGCGACCCCGCCGCCACCCGCACCCCGTGATCCGGAACCGCCCGCCGCCGGGGGTGCACCGCGTTCGCGAGGAGTACCAGGAACGTGTCCGTCACCGGGTCCGCCACCAACGACGTGCCCGTGAAGCCCGTATGCCCGGCGGCTCCGCGTCCCGCCAACTCGCCCATGAACCATGGCTGGTCGACGGCGAAGCCGAGGCCGGGCGGGGTCAGCATCAGCTCCACGAAGTCGGGGCCGAGGATGCGGGCCGGGCCGTACGCGCCGCCGGCCAGGAGCGCCCGGCAGAAGACCGACAGGTCCCGGGCCGTGGAGAAGAGGCCCGCGTGGCCCGCCACGCCGCCGAGTGCCCAGGCGTTCTCGTCGTGGACCAGCCCCCGCAGCATCCCCCGGTCCGCCTTCGCCCACGGGCGCCGTTGGTCCTCCGTGGCCGCCGCGCCGGGGCAGGGGCCGAACGTCGTCGCCGTCATCCCCAGGGGGCGGGTGATCCCCTCGCGTACGAGGACGTCCAGCGGGCGGCCCGTGAGGCGCTCCAGGACGTGCTGGAGCAGGAGCATGTTGACGTCGGAGTAGCGGTACGCGCCCGGTACGCCCGTCGGGGCCTCCGCGCGGAGCATCGCGAGGCGCGCCGCCGGGGACGGGCAGTCGTAGAGGGGGAGTTCGGGGCGCAGGCCGGAGGTGTGGGTGAGCAACTGCCGTACGGTGATGCCGTGTTCGGCGGCTGCCGTGAAGTCGGGGAGGTACGCCGCCACCCGCGCGTCGATGCCCAGGGTGCCCCGTTCCAGCTGCTGCACCGCGGCCACCGCCGTGAACAGCTTGGTGAGCGAGGCCAGGTCGAAGGGGGTGTCCGTCGACATCGGTACGCGGGAACCGGGCGGCAGCTCCACCCCCGCGCCCACCCGTTCGTCGTACGCCGCGTACCGCACCGCCCAGCCCACCGCCTCCTCCACGGCGATCAACGGGCCACGGCCGACGATCACGACGGCGCCCGCGGCCCAGGGGTGCTCCCCCGCCACACGGGTGTGGACCTCGCGTACGAGATGGCGCAGTTCGCCGGGGTCGAGCCCGGCGCGTTCCGGGGTGCCGGTGCGCAGTCTCGGGGCGCTCAGCTGTCCGCTCCCTCCATGATCGTGCGTCTGTTCCAGGGACGGCACAGTGCCATGAAGCACGCGATGGCCACCAGTGCGGCGGCCAGTTGGACGACGGCCATGGGGACGGCGGTGTCCTCGCCCGCGATGCCGACGAGCGGGGAGGCGATCGCGCCGATGAGGAAGGAGGACGTGCCGAGCAGGGCGGACGCGGAGCCGGCGGCGTGGCGGACGCGCATCAGGGCGAGGGCCTGGGTGTTGGGGAGGGTGATGCCCATCGCGGTCATGAGGACGAAGAGGGCGGTGGCCACGGGCGCGAGGCCGGCCTCGCCGAAGACGCCCGTCGACATGAGGAGGAGGGCGGTCGCGGCGAGGGTGACCACCGTGAGGCCGACCATGAGGGTCTTGTCGAGGCTGACCCGTCCGACCAGGATCTTGCCGTTGATCTGGCCCGCCAGCACCAGGCCGACGGAGTTGACGCCGAAGAGCAGGCTGAACGTCTGCGGGGAGGCGCCGTAGATCTCCTGGATCACGAACGGGGAGGCGCTGACGTACGCGAAGAGGGCGGCGAAGGCGAAGCCGCCCGCGAACATGTATCCGGCGAAGACCCGGTCGGCGAGCAGGCCGCGCATCGACCGCAGGGCCGCTCCGACACCGCCGCCGTGGCGGTCGGCCGGGGCGAGCGTCTCGGGGAGCCGCGTCCAGACGACCGCCGTCAGCGCCACGCCGACGACCGTGAGGACGACGAACACCCCCCGCCAGTCCGTCACCCGCAGGATCTGCCCGCCGATCAGGGGCGCGATGATCGGGGCCACCCCCGAGATCAGCATCAGGGTCGAGATGAAGCGGGCCATCGCCACGCCGTCGTACAGGTCGCGGACCACGGCCCGGGCGATCACGATGCCCGCCGAGCCGGCCAGGCCCTGCAGGACGCGGAGGGCGATCAGGAACTCCACCGTGGGTGCCACGGCGCACAGGGCGGTGGCGAGGATGTAGACGAGGAGGCCGGCGAGGAGAGGGCGCCTGCGGCCCCACTTGTCGCTCATCGGGCCGATCACCAGCTGACCGACCGCCATGCCCGCCAGGCACGCGGTGAGCGTGAGCTGCACGGTCGAGGCGGGCGCGTGCAGGGACCTCGTGACCTCCGGGAGGGCCGGGAGGTACATGTCCATCGCCAGCGGGGGTGTGGCGGTCAGGCCGCCGAGGATGAGGGTGACGAGGAGGCCGGTACGGCGGAGGGCGCCGAGGTTCGGCGCCTGCGCCACATCAGCAGCGGCCACCGCATCCCGTATGTGCCCCTCGGGCTCCTCGTGCTGCTCGGCCTCCTCGTGCTCCTCCTGGTCCCGCGTGGTACGGCCACGCTCGGGCATGTGCCCCTCCCTCTACGTTCGGTTCGCCACCTATGCTCTCAGTTCGAATGACGTGGCCGGGGTCACAGGACAACCGGGCTCACAGGACAAGCGGAACAGGGGCGGGGATGTGGGCATGACGGACAGCGAGCGCGTGCGGTGGGGGATTCTGGCGACCGGGGGGATCGCGGCGGCGTTCACCGCCGATCTGGTCGATCTGCCCGACGCCGAGGTCGTGGCGGTGGCCTCGCGGAGCGAGGAGTCGGCGAAGGCGTTCGCGGAGCGGTTCGGGATACCGAGGGCGTACGGCGACTGGGGCGCGCTCGCCGAGGACGAGGACGTCGACGTGGTGTACGTCGCCACGCCGCACTCGGCGCATCGGGCCGCCGCCGGGCTGTGCCTGGAGGCGGGGCGGAACGTGCTGTGCGAGAAGGCGTTCACGCTGAATGCGCGGGAGGCCGAGGAACTGGTCGCGCTGGCCCGGGGGCGCGGGAGCTTCCTGATGGAGGCCATGTGGATGTACTGCAACCCGCTGGTCCGGCGCCTGGCCGAGCTGGTGCGGGACGGGGCGATCGGCGAGGTGCGCACGGTGCACGCCGACTTCGGGCTGGCCGGCCCCTTCCCCCCGTCGCACCGGCTGCGGGACCCGGCGCAGGGCGGGGGCGCGCTGCTGGATCTGGGGGTGTACCCGGTGTCGTTCGCGCACCTGCTGCTCGGGGAGCCCTCGGACGTCGCGGCGAGAGCGGCGCTCTCCGACGAGGGCGTTGATCTCCAGACGGGTGCACTGCTCACCTGGGAGAGCGGCGCTCTCGCTTCGGTGCACTGCTCCCTCGTCGGCGGCACGGCCACCTCCGCCTCGGTCACCGGTTCCGAGGGCCGTATCGACATCCCGTACGGCTTCTTCTTCCCGGACCGCTTCGTCGTGCACCGCGACGGCCGCGACCCGGAGACCTTCACGGCCGACCCCGCCTCCGGCCCCCGCAACAGCCTCAAGCACGAGGCCAACGAGGTCATGCGCGCCCTCCGCGCCGGCCAGACCGAGTCCCCGCTCGTCCCCCTCGACGGCACCCTCGCCGTGATGCGGACGCTCGACGCGATACGGGACCGCATCGGCGTCCGCTACCCCGGCGAGGCCGCCGCCCGCGCGGAGCTCGGCGAAGCCGACCACCCGGCCGTCGCCCCGGCGTGAGCCCCGGACCCGTCACCGGCGTAAGCCCTGGACTCGTCACCCCGGCGTAGGCCCCGGACTCGCAGCCTGGCGTAAGCCCCGGATCCGTCACCCCGGCGTAGGCCCCGGACTCTCAGCCTGGCGTGAGCCCCGGACCCGTCACACCGCCGTCGGCCCCGGATCCGTCACACCGCCGTCAGTCCAGGCCCCATCACACCGCCGTCAGCCCGGGGTTCCCCGCCTCCGTCACGAACGACGCGACCGTCGTGAGCGCTGCCCCCGGCGTCGTCACCGCGGGCAGCGTCTTGAAGTCGGCGCGGGCGGAGTCCTCCCCCAGGGCGACCGTCACGTACCCGCGCCGCCCGTTGTAGAACCTCATGTGCGGGTTGGAGGCCATGTACGTGTCCCAGTTGGCCGGTCTGTCCGAGCCGTTGCCGCCGCTGGTGATGGACGTGGCGACGAACTCCGTACCCACCGTCCTCGACGACCGGTCGTCGAAGTCGCGCTTGATGTCGAAGGCGTACCCGACATGGACGTCACCGGTCAGGACGATCAGGTTCTCGACACCGGCGGCCTCCGCCCCGGCGAGGACGCGCTGGCGCGAGGCCGGGTAGCCGTCCCAGGAGTCCATGGACACCTGGTAGACGTCACCGGTGGCGTTGCGGCGCTGCGAGAACGTGACCTGCTGGGGTACGACGTTCCAGACCGCCCGCGAGTTCCCCCAGCCGTCCAGCAGCCAGCGCTCCTGCGTCTGACCGGTCATGGTGCGCGAGGGGTCCTCGGACTCCGGCCCCGGGACCTTCCAGCCGTCGCCGTTCGCCTGGTTGGAGCGGTACTGCCGGGTGTCGAGGATGTCGAACTGCGCGAGCCGCCCCCAGTGGAGGCGGCGGTAGAGCCGCATGTCGGGGCCGTCGGGCCGCTGCGGGCGGCGCAGCGGCTGGTTCTCCCAGTACGCGCGGTACGCGGCGGCGCGGCGCAGCAGGAACTCCTCCGGCGGTACGGAGTTCTCGGGGATGTCGTCCGCGTAGTTGTTCTCGGTCTCGTGGTCGTCCCAGGTGACGACGAAGGGGTGCGCGGCGTGCGCGGCCCGCAGGTCGGGGTCGGACTTGTAGAGGGCGTAGCGCAGCCGGTAGTCCTCCAGGGTGACCGTCTCGTGGTTGTAGTGGTCGGGCAGGGTGCGGTCGGTGTAGTCGCGGGCGCCGGCGACGGAGTTCACGGCGTACTCGTAGAGGTAGTCGCCGAGGTGGAAGACCACGTCGACGTCGTCCGCGGCCAGATGCCGGTACGCGGTGTAGTACCCCTGGTCGTACCGCTGGCAGGAGACGGCCGCGAAGCTCAGCGCCGAGGACCGCTCGCCGCGTCCGGGCGTGGTGCGCGTACGCCCCGTCTCGCTCACCCAACTCCCCGCCCGGAAGCGGTAGTAGTACACGCGCCCGGGGGCGAGTTGCCCGACTTCGACGTGGACGGTGTGGTGGAACTCCGGGTGGGCGATGGCCGTTCCGCGTCTGGCGATCCGTCGGAAGTTCTCGTCGTGGGCCAACTCCCAGCGCACGGTGACGCGTTCGGCGGGCAATCCGCCGTCGGGCTGGTACGGCGCGGGGGCGAGCCGCGTCCACAGGAGTACGGAGGCGGGCAGGGGGTCACCGGAGGCGACGCCCAGCGTGAACGGGTTCTCGGCGATCCGCGCCGCGTCCAGTTCGGCGGCGGCTGCCACGCCCGCGGTCGGCAGGTTGGTGGCGAAGGCGAGTGCGGCGGCCGCGCCGGTGACGGTGAGGAAGCGGCGGCGTCCCAAGTGCCGTGCAATGGCTCGGAGTTCGGGTGCGTGCTGTGAAGGGGTGTGCGTCGGTCGCTGGGCTGCGGATGTCATCTGGCCCTCCCCTGACGGTTGTTGTACGAGGCATTGGAGTGGCCGGGGTCGACGGCGGCCTGTCGCGTACAGAACAGCCAGATGGCGGACGGATGAGTTCCGGATGGCGGACCTCCACTCTGCGCTCTCATGAACGCTACACAGACGAAGATCGCGATCGTGACAGGCGCGGGCTCCGGCATCGGCCGTGCCGTCGCCGTGGAGCTGCTGCGCACCGGCTGGTCGGTGGCGCTCGCGGGCCGCCGTACGGAGAGGCTGGAGGAGACGGCGGCGGAGGCGAGGGCAGTGAAGGCGGCGGAGGCGAAGGCGGCGGGCGGCGCACCGGAGGCAGTCGACGCGTCCGACGCGGCCGACGCCCTGTGCGTCCGGACCGACGTCTCGCAGCCCGACGACGTGGCCGCCCTCTTCGCCGCCGCACACGAGCGCTTCGGGCGGCTCGACCTGCTCTTCAACAACGCGGGCACGTTCGGTCCCGGCGGGGTGCCGGTCGAGGAACTGGAGTACGAGGCCTGGCGGCACGTCGTGGACACCAACCTCAACGGGGCGTTCCTGTGCGCGCAGGCGGCCTACCGGCGGATGAAGGAGCAGGACCCGCGGGGCGGCCGGATCATCAACAACGGCTCCATCTCGGCGCACACGCCCCGGCCGCACTCGGCGGCGTACACCGCGACCAAGCACGCGCTGACCGGCCTCACCAAGTCGCTGTCGCTGGACGGCCGCCCGTACGGGATCGCGGTCGGCCAGATCGACATCGGCAACGCGGCGACGGACATGACCGAGCACATGCGGAGAGGGGTCCTGCAGGCCAACGGGCAACTCGCGCCCGAGCCCGTGATGGACGTGGCCGACGTGGCTCGCACGGTGCGGCACATGGCGGAGCTGCCGCTGGAGGCGAATGTGCAGTTCGCGACGGTGATGGCGACGACGATGCCGTACGTGGGCCGCGGCTGACCCCTCACCCCCGGGCCGTCAACGCCTCAACCTGCACAACCGGAATGGTCTCATCCGGTGCATTCAGGCACGTGGCGGCCTTATGCTCAACACTCCTCCACCAGAACTTCACACTTGGAGCAGACGGCTCCCGCTGACCAACCCGAGGGGGGGATGGCAGCCGTTCCGCGGTCCGGATGGGGGCGGGCCTCGCGTGGGACCGCGAGGCAAGCTCCGGGCCGTGGAACGGCTGCCCGCACTTCTTCACCGTCCGAGTACGTCCTCGACCTCGGCCAACTGCCCTGCGGTCAGCGGCCCTTTGGCGAGCGCGCCCGCGTTCTCCTCCGCCTGGGCGACGGAACGGAAGCCGGGGATGGGGATCGTCTGCGGACTGCGCGCCCAGATCCAGGCGAGGGCGCCCTGCGCGAGGGTGCGGCCGTCGCTGGTGAGGATCTCCCGGAGGGCACCGACGCGGCCGAGCCAGTCCGGGTCGGCACCCTCGCCCGCCTGGAAGCCGGGCAGCCAACCGGGCGGGGAATTGCGGATGTCCCCCGCCTCCAGAGCCTGCCCGGCAGCCCGCTTGCCCGTCAGCAACCCCATCGCCAGCGGACTGCGGTTGATGCTCGCGAGGTTCGACTCCTCGCAGAGGGCCAGGAGTTCGGGAGCGTCCTGAAGGATGTTCAGCCGGTGCTGCACGGCCGTGCAGTGCGGACCCTCGGCGAAGACGGCGGCACGGGCGGGGTCGTCCGTGCTCCAGGCGTACGCGCGGACGAGCCCCTCGCGTACGAACTCCTCACAGGCATCGCGGAGTTGGGCGGCACGCTCGGGATCGGCGTCGGAGATGTGCAGTTGGTACAGGTCGACGCGGTCGGTGCCGAGCCGTTCGAGGGACGCCGTCAGAGCGCGGCGCGCGTGTGCCGGGGAGTCGTCCTGTCCGTCGGCGGTGCGCGTCCGCTCGTCGAACAGGTTGCCCCATTTCGTAGCCACGACGACGTCGTCCCGGCGCTTGCCGAGGGCCCGGCCGAGCAGCCGCTCGCTGTGGCCGGTGCCGTAGGCGTCGGCCGTGTCGAAGAAGGTGACGCCCAGGTCGAGGGCGCGCCGGATCGCCCGTACGGACTCGTCGTCGTCGACCTTGCCCCAGCCCAGGGGCTGCCCGTCCGGGGTCTGCCACTCACCGCCGATGGCCCAGCAGCCGAAGCCGAGGGCGCTGACGTCGATGCCGCTGCGGCCCAGTGTTCTCGTGTGCGCGATGGTCTCCATGCCTGTGAACATTAGGAGTTGGAGCGCACACGAAGGCAAGCGCCCGAACAGGCGTTACGCCTGCCATCAACACCGGTCTCTACGCCGGGCCGGTCCCGAGTCGCTTACGCCTGACCCGTCTCGAAGTGGGAGATCCGGCCGTCGTCGTCGACCGTGAAGGTCCAGCGGGTGCGCATCTCGCCCCAGGCGTCGTTGCGGTAGTGAGCGATGAGGGCGCGACCGCCGTCGGACTCGTTGTCGACCTCCATGTGGCCGTTGGAGGAGAAGATCTCCCGGTCGGTCCAGTCGTCTAGGTCGCGCTCCGAACCGTCGTCGGACATCGTCGCGTCGGGCGTGAGCACGGCCCGGAAGGCCTCACGGTCATGGGCGTTCACGGCGCTGACGAAGGCGCGGACGGCGGGATCGCTGAGTTTGGCTGGTGCGATGGTCATGTCGGCCAGCCTCACACCGCCGCCGCGAGCCCGCCACCCGAGCGGTCTGGTTCCGTACGGCGGCCGTACGGCGGGACCACCCGAACGGTCGCAAGGGCGAGCCGGGCAGGTGTGATCAGTGCGACGGTGGCTACGCGGGAGGGATGTTCCTGCTGTCGCCCACGGGCACGCCACTCACCTGCCACCGCCGCTCACCTGCCGTCCTACCCCTCCTGCCCTCCTGCTCACCTGCCACTCACACCCGCACCCGCACCCGCACCCGCACTCGCACTCGCCTGCCACTCATCCGCCACTCATCTCTGCTACGGGAGCCACCGTGACCTCTTTCGACCGACGTGATCTGGGACTGCTGCTGCTCCGCCTGGGTGCGGGCGGGGTGCTGGCCGCGCACGGCACGCAGAAGCTGTTCGGCTGGTTCGGCGGGGGCGGTATCGAGGGCACCAGGGCCTTCATGGAGTCCGTCGGGTACGAGCCCGGCAAGGTCAGCGCGACGGCGGCCGGGCTGGCCGAGACGGGCGGCGGCACGCTGCTGGCCCTCGGGCTCGCGACGCCCGCGGCCGGTGCGACCGCCGCGGGTGCGATGGCGGGCGCGGCCGCGGTGCACACGCCCAACGGCTTCTTCAACCAGAGCGGCGGCTACGAGTACGCGGCGACGCTCGGCCTGGCCGCCGCGGGCCTCGCGGTCGCGGGCCCCGGCCGCCTCTCCTTCGACCACATGCTCGGCCACGTCGTCGACCGCGGCTGGATGGTCCCGACGGCGCTCGCCGGAACGGCGGCGGTCACGGCGGCGGTAGTCGGTGCCCGGACCAGGCGGCTGCGACGGGCGAAGGAGGGCGAACAGGAGCCGCTGTTCACCGAGTTCGAGGAGTAAACGCCGCCGTCCGGGGCGTTGGTGACCGTATGGGGCCGCGTGGCAGGGTCTCCAACAGTGCGGCAATTGCCTTCGGGACACTGAGGGGTGCTGAGTCCGGCCTGGCCGTAACCCTATGGACCGCCTGTCGTTTTACCTGATACCCGCCGCGTGCTTGAAATGCGCGCGGTCCCCGCCTCTGGCACTGCGGTATTTCCTGCGGTGACCGGTTCAGCGTCCGGCGGGGCGGCGATCCCAGGGTGCGCCCGCTCGAAAGAGTCGGGGGCAGTCCAGACGTCGGCATCGCGTCACCGCCAGTGACGCCGCATACGGGCTCTACCCAAGGATCGGCCCGGACTCGTCCGCGCTCGTTACCGCATCCACCCCTCGGGACCACGCGATAACCCAGGATCCTCAAGAGTTCCAGAGACGCTGCCCCCATGAGTGATCAGCCCACCTCTCCCCTCTTCTCCGCTCCCGTTCGCCCCCTCGACCCGGTGCCCTCAGTCGTCCTCCGGCATGGGTGCCGGCTCGGCGTTCTCCATACGTTCGGGTGTCCAGTACTCCTCCACCGCCGACGGGTCCTGGCCCGTCTTGACGCTGGTCGTGCCGGAGTCCGGGGAAGCCGGGGACTCGCTCGGCGTGTCCGAGGCAGCCGCCTGCCAGGCGAACCCCGCGGTGATCAGGGCGACGGCTCCCGTCGCCAGGGCGAGCTTGCGAGCGGTAGAGGGCTTCATGGCCATCCTCCAGGCCTTCAGGAGTGCTCTGCGGAGTACCCGTAGCACCGGGCGTGTGCCGGGCGAGTACCGGGCGACGCCCGCCCCGTCAGCGTATCGCCGTGAACGGGGCGGGCGCCGCCAGTCGGGAACGGAGTGCGCGGTCTACGTCGCGCTGCCCTGGGCGTCGAACATCGCCTTGACGCTGTCGCCGAAGTAGGAACTGCGGTTCCAGCCGCCGCCGGCGATGGTGCTCATCACACCATTGACGTAGCCGAGGCCGGTGCTGTCGTTGTACTCACGCAGCCATGGACCGCCGCTCGACCCGCCCCCGAAGTCGCACTGCAGCTCAATGCGGCCGTCGGAGGAAGAGACCTGTCGCGTCGTGCCGGTGCACCACCACTGGATCTGCCCGTTGTCGCGGTTCCCCGGGTAGCCCCAGACGGTGACCGCCTGGCTGCGGTTGTAGTTCCAGCTCAGCCCGTGGCCGCCGGTGACGTTGACGACCTTGTCGCCGCTGCGGGGCCAGGTGGTCACCATGGCCACGTCCCACTGGAAGCTGCTGTTGTTGATCCAGCCGTTGAAGGCCCGGTACTCCTTGGCGGCGAACGTACCGAAGGGACGGGCACCGTCGCGGTAGCGCGGCACGTAGGTCCAGTTCGTCATCCACTGGCCGGCGGTGCCGTTCTGGCCGCCCACGTTGACGCAGTGGCCCGCGGTGATCACCATCTGCTTCGACGGGCTGTTGAGGGCGCTGGCCGAGCAGGTGTAGTTCCTGCCGTCGCTGGGGTTGGTGAAGAAGACCTTGCCGACGACCTGGGTCTCCACCAGGGCGGCCGAGACACCGTCCTCGCCCGCGACGGGAGCCGCGGGCGACGTGGATCCGGGAGTGCCGGTGGGGACCTGCTGCTCGGCGGCGTTCATCGCGTCCGCCGCGTCCGCCGCTCCGGGCGCCAGTTCGTCGGCAGGGATGGCGTTCGCCATCCGCTTCGGGGTCCAGTACTCGTCGAGCGTTTCGGCGGGGTCGGACGAAGCGATGCGGGCGGCATCGCCCGAGAGCCGGGCGGCCGCGGTGGTCGTGGCCGAGTCGGAGGCGGTTGTCCGTTTCTCGGCCTGCTGTGCCGAGGCGGGCTCCGCGATCCCGAGGATCAGCAGTGTCGCGGCGAGTGAAGGTAAGAGGGCGCGTCTTATTCGGCGCACTTGTCAGTCCCTTTCCGGGTATTGGTGCGTCGGTGAGAGTGAAGTGCAGTCGCGCTGTTCCAGGCCTCAAGTTGCTCTTGCGGCGGTTCGTAACTTATGCGGAGTCGGACGCGCTCGGACAGTACCGATCAGGACAGTCGGGCATCGCCCGGCGGAGGGAGACTCCGACGACGGGGAAGACTCCTCTGCCGGGGTGAACGTGGCGGAGCCCGGGAGTCGTATCCAGCTCCCGGGCCCCTGGGGATGCCACCCAATTGCGCACGCCGACGGCGTTTAAGAGGACGGATCAGTCATCATGCCGTCGTGTTCTTCCTTTGAACTACCGCACCACGCAAGAGGTGCAGGCGAGAGTCGAACTCGCATCCGACGGCGTTCGTCCGGCCCCGGTCGATCCGGCGATCGGTGGCGATGCTGAGACTGGAGCGAGAGTCTGAGATTGAAGCGGCCCGCCTCTACCGGGTTGGGCTACCCCGGCCCGTGGTTCGGTTGTGCCGGGGGGAGGACTCGAACCTCCACTGTGACCGCGTCTTCAGGCTGAACTACCTCAGTTTCAGCTTGCGCTCATCACGCGAACCGGTCCTCAATCCGGCCCGCGCCTGGTGCGCACCCCCGCGCTCGCACGCGGGGGCGATCGTGGGTTGTTACCTGCGTCCGGATGGCGTCAGCCGAACAGATAGCCGAACACCGCGTCCCCGACACGCTGGTCGGTGACCTCCGCACCATTGGCCTCCTCACGGGCGAACTTCACCGCCTGCTGAAGCTTCTCAACGCGCTCCAGCACCTCGTTCACCCGCCGCGCCGGAAGCGCTCCGGAGAACTTCACCGTCGTCCAGTAACCGATCGGCACGTCCTCGTAGTACACCTCGACCTGCGCCGGGTGCTTCTCCGTGGCCTCCGCCTTGACGTGGTTGCGCGGGACCTTCTTCGTACGGATCGTGCGGACCTGGTCCGTCTTCCACCAGTCCGTCGACGCGTCGAGGGACCAGGACTCCGCGGCGTCGAGTACAGGCAGCTTCTTCACGAAGGTGTGCAGGTCCGTGAGTTGCTTCTCCAGGAAGAGAAGGTAGCTGACCGGTACGTCCGCCACGATCGTCCGTCCGTCGACCGTGACGTCCGCGCGAGCGGTGCAGTTGGCCCAGTCCTTGGTCGCCGTCACGTCGAACAGCCGCGTCAGCGACGCGGACATCTCCCGCAGCAGGTCCTCGGCCTTGACCTGTACGCGCGTGGACTCGGGCGGCAGTTGCTCGCCCTCCTCGTCCTTCGGCTGGTACGTCCGCGAGATGCCCGCCAGCAACGCGGGCTTCTGCATCTTGTGGTGCGCCGCGGTGATGTCCTGGAGCGACTTGCTCTTGACGCCCTTTTCCACGGCGATGATCTGGTTCAGCTGTGCCACTTGGTCCCCCTTGAAAACAGCAGGACCGTACCTCGCCGCGCTGAACCCTCGCACACGATTTTTCCGCCCACGGCCGCCGCCGCGCCGTCGGCCGCCCGGTGCTCTCACCCGCCAGGTGCAGTGACAGCATCTGTGGTCAGGCCTCGGCGAATCCCGATGACCCGGAAGGCGGTCCGTCCTGCCTGAGCAGGTCCGTGGCGCGGTACGCCGTGTCGTCCGCGTCCGGCGGGAGGAAGCGGCTGGCCCTGCCGCTCCACGTGAAGACGAGTTCGTCACGAGCACGGGTGGCGGCAACGAATACCAGGGAGCGGGCCCGTTGTTCTTCCTGCCTGTAGCGGTCCGGGTTCGCGAGCCGGTACTGCTCGATGCGTTGGTGCGACACCTGGCCCTCGCCGACGGAGGTCAGGAACACACGCTGGAATTCCAGCCCCTTGAAACGGTGCATGGTGCCGATGCGTACCGCGTCCGTGCCGGACCGCACCCCGTCCTTGCCGAGTTCCACGACCGGCAGCCGGAACTCCCTGGCGAGGACGTTGGCGAATTCCTGGGCCAGGCCGCCGTCCGGGACACTGACGACCATCGCGGAGTACGGCGTTCCGTGGCTGTCGTGACGCTCCTTGATGAGCGTGGCGACGGCACGCATCTCGGTCAGCCGGTCGGGCGCGCGCCAGAGCTGAGGCGTGAGTCCGAGTGATCAGCCCACCGCTCCCGCACCCCTCCCCACTCCCGTCCCCCCTCGACAACATCCGGGAACCGATCGCCCGCCTCCACGCCTGACTGGACGCGAACCGCCCGATCGGCGGGCGTTCCTGGCCCGGCTCAGTACCACGGCTGACGCCGCCACCGGCAGGCACGGCGGCACCTGACGTCCGGGTCGGGTCAGGCCGAAATGGAGTGCGCCGGTTCCCTGATGACGCCGGTCCCTGTCTCCAGTCGGTAGACGATCTTCCCGTCGAACTCGGCGAAGCCGAGTTCCCGGTAGAACGATCGGGCTCCCTCGTTCTCACGGTCGGTCATCCACTCCAGGCGACTGCATCCCGGCCGTTCCTCGGCGATGCCGCGGAGCTTCCTCATCAGTGCCTTGCCGACTCCCTGCCGACGAAGGGAGTCCCGGACGTAGAGCTCCTTGAGGAAGAGGGAGTGGGAGGAACCCGCGGCCGGCCAGAGGAACGAGTACGCGGCCATACCGACGATGTCACCTCGGCCGTCCTCCACCAGCAGGGCGGAAGCCAGTGGCGGGGAACCGAACAGGGCCTGTTTGACTTGGGATCGGCGCTCTTCGAAAGGCTGGATCTCGGTCGTCCCGTAGTAGCGCTCGATCTCTTCGATCAGCCTGGCCAGTGCCCAGATGTCACCCGTACCGGCCGGGCGAATCTTGATGTTCATTCGGGCCCTCCTGCTTCCTTGTTGTCAAAGCGCCGATTCGATCAACGCGCGTTGCGGCATCACGATGCGGGGCGCAGAGCTATGGGGGTGACGGCGCTGATGCCCGCAGTTCCCAGCCGTGTCGGCGCAGCGACCCCTGGACGTGCCGGATGAGGTGGTCCAGGTCAGTGCAGTAGACCGAGGGGTTGCGGTAGCCGCGGGCGGAACTGAAGCGGTGCGGTAGGTAGCCGCCACCGCAGACCTCGACCAGAGGACAGGACTGGCATTGCTCGGCGAGCGCATCCTTGCCGAACTGTCTGTGCAGCAGCTTTGGATGGAGAGCCGCCTCGTCGAGGGTGGCGTGGAAGACGTCGAGGCCCAGCCAGGAGGCGCCTTCCTCGACGGAGCGGAGGGTGTCCACGCCTTCCAGGGACCCGTCGGACTCGATCACCACGGTTGCGGGTGGGGCGAGTCCGAGGGTCTCGACGGAGCCTCGGACACCCGCGTTGAGAGCGACTATGTCCTCCAGCATCCGGACGGTGTGCCGGTGCTGGGGCCCGGCGAGCCAGGCATCGTAGACGCGGCTCATCCACATCCCGTACTCGGGGAGGGACGGGTTGTTGCGAGGGGGTGGGGCATCGTGCGTTCCGTGCGGGAGGTTGAAGTCGATGACCGGCGGCCCGTAGGCGGCAAGGTAGTCGTGGACTTCGGCCGGGTCGTTGGCCAGATCGACCACGGCCAGCAGTCCTGCGAACAAATGAGGCCGGGTTCGCAGCAGTTGTATGCCGCGTTCGGCGGAGTCCGCGCTTGAGCGAGCGGCGTGGGTCAGGCGGTGCCGGTCGTTGGCGTGCGGCGGTCCGTCGAGGCTGACGCCCACCGTGACCGCGAACTCTTCGAAGAGGTCGAGCCACCCCTCCGAGAGGAGCGTCCCGTTGGTCTGCAGCTCGAAGCGGACTTCCGGGCCGTCTGCCGGGATTTCCTCACGGAGAGCGGTCAGCAGGGCGCGCGTGTGCCGTCTGCCGGCAAGCAGCGGTTCGCCTCCGTGCAGTACGAGATCCACCGTCCGCAGATGGTGCGCCGCCGCGTGCTGGCGGATTCTTCTCCCGGCCGCTCGGGCGACCTCCACGCTCATGCGTGCGGGCAGCTTTCGCCACGCCTGGTCAGGGGAGTTGAAGACGTAACAGTAGTCGCAGTCGATGTTGCAGCGGTTCGCGGACTTGAGGACGAACGACCGGAAGGGGATGGGAGAGAGCGTCATGGGCGACGCTCTTACTGCGGCAGCGGCCGTATGAGGGACGCTCCGTGGCTGCCGTCAGCGACCTGGTCCGGTGACGATTGCTCCGCCGCCAGACGTTGCCGCACGAGGTCGGCTACACGGTCCAGGACCGCGGGTCGCTCAGTCGGCTCCGACTCCTCCACACCACAACACACCGTCGTAAGAGCCGCGTCCAACGCCATTCAACGCCCCCTGGTGTGCCGCGCCGCGGAGAATCAACGCGGCGATCAATGGTTGAAAGATCAAACTTAGAGCCAAGGTAGCAGTTTCCGCATCTCTTGCGTGAGACGCGAACCAGCCACACTCCGCAACATCATCCTCACGTTACGTACTCATCGTGGCCGTCGCACCAGTAACCGCTCGATCTCTGCCACCGCCGCTCCCAGGCCCAACTGCCGGTAGATCGTGGCCGCTTCACGCAGTGGGCTCTCAGCCGCACCGCTCCTGCCGATCACCCGCTCACAGCGCCCGATCCCCTCCAGCCCCCTGGCTTCCTCAAGCGGGCAGTGGACATCCCGGGCCAGTCGCACCGCCTGCTCGAAGTACCCGCGCCCGGCGCCCGGATCACCGAACGCGTGCAACAGCGCTCCCCAGTTGTTGAGCACTTCCGCCTCGGCACACCGATCGCCCAGTTCACGCGAGAGCTCCAGACTGCGCCGGAACGCCTCCAGCGCACCGCCCCGGTCTCCGGCACCGCCCCGTGCGGCACCCAGTTCACTCAGCGCCGCGGCTTCGCCCCCGCGGCTGCCGAGGTCGCGATACACCGCCAGGGCCTCCTCCAGCCGGCGGACCGCGTCCGGGTTGTTCCCGCAAACCCGGTCCAGCGCCCCGAGGTGCCGAATGCTGTTGGCGCGGCCGAACCGGTCACCGAGTTCGGTGTAGTACTCCAGCGCCCGGGTGTGGTCCTCCCGTGCCCCGGCGGGATTCCCGGTGATGCGCTGCACGACACCGAGTTCGTTGAGGGCGTACGCCTGGTGGACGCGGTCGTCGAGTCGGCGGTAGATGTCGAACGCTTCGCGGTGCCGCCGGGCCGCTCGTTCGTACTCGCCCGTCAGGCAGTGCACGACACCCAGGTCACGGAGCGAGTTGGCCTCACCGTACCGGTCACCCAGTTCGCGGTAGATCGACAGCGCCTCGGACTGGGCCTCGACGGCCGCGTCGAACCGGCTGGTCTGCCTGCGCACCATACCGAGGTCCGCGAGCGCGTTCGCCTGCCCGAGCCGGTCTCCCAACTCCCGGTAAATGGCCAGTGCTTCGCTCTGGGCGCGCTCCGCCGACTCGTTGTCGGCGGTCAGGTACCAGACGATCCCCGCCTGGTTCAGGGCGTCGGCCTTGCCCTTCCGGTCACCGGCCTCGTCGTAGCGTGCCGCCGCCTCGCTCAGCGCCTCGGTCGCCTCCCCGTACGCGGCCATGAAGCGCCGCACGACGCCGAGTTCGGCCAGGGCCCCGGCCAAGGCCCGCCGGTCACCCGTACGCCGGGCCGCCTCGGCAGCAGCCCGGTGCAGGCCGACGGCCTGGTCCCAGGGCCCTGCCTGACGAAGGAAGGGGGCCATCGCCGCGGCCAGACCGATCACGAGATCATGCATGGCCAGTCTGTTCGCCTGTTCGATGCACGACAGGACATTGGCCCGCTCGCTCTCCAGCCATCCGACAGCAGCCGTACGGGATCCCATCGCGGGCGTCTCCACGCCGGCCGTGCCATCCGGCACAGGGGGCGCGACGGCGCCACTGCGGACGATGTAGGTGTTCGCGACGGCGAGAGCGGCCAGGTAGTACGTACACACACGCTGGACGGCCTGAACATGTTCCACGCTGCCTCCCTCACCCGCGAGACGACGGGCATAGTCACGCAACAGGTCGTGAAGCCGGTAGCGGCTCCCGGGGTGTTCGTCGATCAGATGGTCGTCATAGAGCGCCTCAAGGTGACCGCGAGCCTCCACGACCCCCGTCGCGGCGAGCGCGGCACCGGCATGCTCCGATATGTCTGTACCCGGGTAGAAACCCAGGCTTCGGAAGAAGTCCTGCCGCGCCCGCGGAAGGTCCCGATAGGAGAGCTGGAAGGCCGCGACGACCGCCCTCTCACCGGCACGGAACTCCCCCAGCCGGTCCCCGGCCGCCGCCAGACGCTCCCGGAGATCCCCGGCGCTCCAGGCCGGGTGGTGCCGCAACCGCGCCGCGAGCAGTGACACGCCCAGCGGCAGATACCCACACGTCCGCACCAGTTCCTCGACCACCTGACGGCCGAGCACATCGAGCGGACGCCCACTGAGCCGTACGAACAGGTCGACCGCGTAGTCCGGCGGCAACTCCTCGACCGGCAGCACCACTTCCTCGTGCACGGCCAGTCGCCTGCGGCTCGTCACGAGCACCAGACACTCGCTCCCGCCGGGAAGCAAGGGCTCCAACTGCCGGTAGCTCGCCGCGTTGTCGAGGATGAGCAGCGCTCTCTTGTCCGCGAGGCGGCTCCGCCACATCGCGGCCCGGGCCTCCGTGACCGCCCCCAGGTCATCACCGACCGGTATCTGCTGCGTCGGCACTCCGGCAGCCGCCAGCAGCGAGGCCAGCGCCTCGGCGGGGTGGACCGGGCTCTGTCCCGGCGTGTGCCCGTTGAGGTTCACGAAGAGCTGCCCGTCCGGGAACCGCTCCGAAAGGACGTGCCCGGCGCGCACCGCGAACGCGGTCTTGCCGACCCCGGGCATCCCGTCGATCACATGAACCGGCAGTGACTCCCCGTTCTCCTGCGAGGTCCTCACCGACACCACCAGGCGTTCCAGCTCGGTCGACCGGTTGGTGAACGCCGTCGTGTCCCTCGGTAACGAACGGAGAACCAGGGCGGCGCCCGGCGGCCCCACCGCGTCGTCCGGACGGGGTTGCGGCGCCGGGGTCCGCCCGAGTGCCCGCGACTCCGACAAGGCCGCGGGCAACGCCGTCAGCCCGACCAGGGCCACACCCAAGGCGATGAACGACGACCACGCATGCTGCTGGATCCACCCAAGGAAACCGGGCCAGCGCGCCTGATCGGACACCGCGTTCGTGACGAGCCCGATCAGCATCGTGATGATCGCGACACCGCCCGCGATGGCGGCAACGGCGACGCCGCGCCGTAACCTCATGCCCGCTCCGCCAGGCCGACGGCGGAACCAGCCGCATCACCTCCGCAGCCGTTGACCCGAACCAGCGCCTCTGGAACCAACCTGGCCACGAAGACGACCCCCCGAATCCGACACCCCGACTCACCAAGCGGAGCAGCCCTCATGGGGCTGGTCAAGGGCGCCCTCTGGCCATCTGCAGACGGTTCCGTCGATGCTTCGGGTGCAGGACCTATGAAGGCGGGCGGGTCTGGGTATGATGCAGTTGTTCTACTTCAATGCGAACAATTGCAAGGAGGAGGGGAGTTGGATGACCACTGTCCGCCGGGGCACCCTGACCGCCGTGCCGTTCGGCATCGCCACCGCCGCCTACGTCGGGATCTCTGTGGCGTACTACGACCGGCTGCCTGGGCAGATCGCCACCCATTTCTCGGAGGATGGCGGCGCTGACGGCTTCATGAGCCGCACCACCGCGTTGTGGTTCGCCGGTGGCCTGCTCGTCGGTCTCGGGCTGCTGTTCACCGTGCTGACCGTGGTCGCTCAAGAGGGCTCGGGGTCGCGGCTGACCGCGGCGATCGGCGCCGGCACGGCCGTCACGCTCGGGTATCCGCTGATCCTCACCGTCCTCGTCAACGCGGACGTCCAGGACCCGGCCGACGTTGAGTTGCCGATGTGGCATGTGGCCGTGCTGCTGTTCTTGGGCGTGTCCACCGGTGCCTTGGCCTGGTGGCTCATCGGCGCCGGGCCGCGCCCGGCGCCCGTACCGCCGGCTCCCTCGCTGCCGCTGGCCGAGGGGGAAGCCGCGGCCTGGAGCCGCACAACGGTCTTCCGCCCGATGCTGTTCTTGGCCGGCGCCGTCGCGCTCAGCGGGCTGTTCGCCGTGGCGTTCGCCCCTTGGTGGGCAGGACCGCTGCTGCTCGTCCTCGGCCTGAGCTGCGTCCCGTTCGCCACTGTCCGGGTAACCGTCGACCGGCGCGGACTCGCGGTCACCTCGACAGTGCTGCCCAGGCCGCGGCTGGCCCTGCCGCTCGGCGACCTCGTCGGCGCCGACAGCGTCCAGGTCAACGCCATCGGCGACTTCGGCGGTTGGGGCTACCGGATACGCCCGAACCGCCGGGGCGTGGTGGTGCGTTCGGGAGAGGCGCTGTCGGTCCGTACGACGGTTGGACGCGAATACGTGGTCACCGTCGACGACTCGACCACGGCGGCCGCGCTGCTCAACGGCCTGGTGGACCGTCAGGCGGGGGAGCGCGACTAGCGATGCTGTTCCGGGTGCTTCCCGGCTCGCCCGTGCCGCTGGGCGAGCAGATCGCCGCCTGTGTACGGGGGGCGATCGCCAACGGCACGGCGGCCCCCGGCGAGCGGCTACCGCCCGCCCGCGAGGTCGCCGAGTCGCTGGGCGTCAACGTGCACACGGTGCTCCGCGGATACCAGCGACTGCGTGGCGAGGGACTCATCGAGCTGCGCCGTGGCCGAGGCGCGGTGATCACCGCGGCCCCCGGCGCCGTTGACCAGGCCCGGCTCACCGAGGCGGTGCATCGTCTCGTTACTCAGGCGCGCGAACTCGGCCTCACCGACGAAGAGTTCCTGGCCTTGGTCCACAACGGCCTGGCCGGCGCCCCCGTCACCACGCCACCCGCTCCTGGAGCCTGAACGCCTCCGGCTTGGGTTGCTTCGATCAGATGGCGCCCGCTGAGGTGAGGCGGCTTTGGACCGGGATCAGGTCGGCTCAGGCCGTGGGCTCCGGCTTCTTCACCCAGCCGGGGCGGGCTTCTACGGGACTTGGCTTTGATCGAGGAGTTGAGCTGCGAGCCGGGCGATGCGGCGGTCACGGGACTGCGGGTGGCGGAGTTCACGGTGCAGAGTCGCTTGGCGGCCCACTCCAGCGCCGCGTCAGGCGGGAGGATCTTGACGAGGGCGAAGGTGTCACTGCCGTCACTGGGGGCGAGGACGACACCGCGCCAGAACTCGGTGATGCGGATCGTCCTCAGGCGTGGTCACGCACGTTGCGCACGGCCACCAGATGCGGAAGAGGCCTGGTGACAGCGTTCACCAGGCTATCGCCCAGGCCTGCCGCAGAGGCCGCCAAGTCCGTTCAGCCTGCCCGGCGGAGACCCGCGTGCGCGGTACACACCCTGGGCCGGTGCAGATGCCTGGAGCGATCCAACCTCGCGGTCGCCGCCCCGGCGCGTGGGATACCAGGAAGCCAGTACCAAACAGGTGCCACTGCCGACGTCCGCCACCAGCTCGCAAGCTCCCTGCCCAGAGACCTCGCCCGCCCCTCCGCTCCCGGGACTTTTCAGGGACCTTCAGCTCTGTCTGAGGGACTTCCGAAGGACTTCCGGCGGCCTAACGCGGCAAGCCCCTGAAAGATCGGAAAGGGACCTCGACGCAGGTCAGAGGCCCTTCACCAAGGCAGAGCCGCAGGTAGTGGCAGACGAGTCGGGCTGTACGCCGGGTATTCCTGGAGCACCTTTCTGACCTGCGCTTTCGCGGGCCGGATCGGCTGTGACCTGCTAGGTCGGGTTGCAGAGGCGCTCGGAGGCAGTCAGAAGGCTTCCGCTTACCGCTCAACGGACTTGTCTGGTCGAACAGGGGTCCTGATCGGGTGATCGCGGCAGGAGCGGCGCATAAAGGCAGGGCCTCTTGGTAGTTCGGGGGTGCGATCCCGTCCGAGCAGTCCCAGGAAGCCCTGTTGCCGCAGTCTTTCGTGCTCGCGTCCCTGGAGTCCAACGCACCGTCTCCGGCGTGTGACTGTCTCGCGCACAGGTTCGGCAACGCGGCGGACGGGCCGGACCGCGGGCGGTGTTACGGCTCCGATCTGACGGAGGCAGAGTGGCAGGTCATCCGGCCGCTGCTGCCGGTCCCCGCATGGCTGCAGGGGCGGGGCGGGCAGCCGGAGGGTTATTGCCACCGTGTGATGCTTGACGCGGTCCGCTACGTCGTCGACAACGGCGTGAAGTGGGTCAACCTGCCCTGTGACTTCCCGCCGTACCGGCGGGTGCACGCGTTCGCCCGCCGCTGGCAGGTGACAGGTCTGCTTGCCGAGCTCCACGACCGGCTGCGCGACAAGGTGCGTCGGAAGGAAGGCCGTTCGCTGGACCCGACGGCCGCCATCGTGGACTCACAGTCGTTGCGGGCAGCGGCGAACATTCCGCGCTCGACGTCCGGGTGGGACGGTGGGAAGAAGGTGGGCGGGCGCAAGCGGCACCTGGTGGTGGACTGCCTCGGCCTGGTCCTGGCTGTCGCGGTGACCGCGGCGAGCGTGCAGGACCGCGACGCCGCGATGCCTTTGCTGGAGCGGCTGCGCACCATGTACTTCTCCATCCGTCTCGTCTGGGCGGACGGCGGCTATGCGGGCCGGCTCGTCGACTGGGCGGCCGAGAAGTGCCGGCTCACTCTTGAGATCGTCAAACGCACCGACGACACCATGGGGTTCGTGGTGCTGCCGCGCAGGTGGGTCGTGGAACGCACCCTGGGCTGGCTGATGCGCTCGCGTCGCTTGGTGCGCGACTACGAGACGCTGCCCGCCATGCACGAGGCCATGGTGCTGTGGTCCATGACCATGCTCATGAGCAGCCGCCTGGCCGGGCGCTGCCCCGGCGCCTTCAGTCGGCCGGTGCCCCGAGCGGAGTGAACATCCCAGGCGGCGTCTGGAGCGCCCACCCCCGCTCCACCAGGCGTTTCGCTTTCGACCGCAACCCCTCGACCTTCGCCGGGACCGCCTGAAGGCCCAGGCCGCCGTCGCCTGCCTGCTCGGCGTGCACGCCTGGACCGTACGCAAGCGCGAGAAGAGGTGGATCTGCCGCTGGTGCGCCGGGCCCTGCTGATCGCGGCGGGCTTCGCCTTCGCCGTATCGCTGGGCGAGTTTCGGGCGACCGTCTTCATCGCCCGCCCCGATGCGCCCACCCTCCCGGTGGCCGTCGAACGCTTCCTGGGCCGGGCCGGGGAACTCAACTACGGGCAGGCGATGGCCCTGAGCACCATCCTCATGCTGGTGTGCGCCACACCCTGCTGACGCTCGAGCGCGCCCGTACGGGGCGTACTGGTCGTACCGGTCGTTCGGCAGAAGGAGAGTTCTGATGGCGTCGCTCCAACTCGACTCCGTCACCGTCCGCTTCGGCGAGCGCGCCGTGCTCGACTCGGTGGAACTGACCGTCGCGGAGCGGGAGATCGTCTGTGTGCTGGGCCCCAGCGGCAGCGGCAAGTCCACTCTGCTGCGAGTCGTGGCCGGGCTCGAGCCCACCCACACCGGACGGGTGCTGCTCGCGGGCCAGGACCAGAGCGGGGTGCCCGTCCACCGGCGGGGACTCGGCCTGATGTTCCAGGACCACCAGCTCTTCCCGCAGCGCGACGTCGCGGGCAACATCGCCTTCGGACTGCGGATGCGGGGCGAGGAGCGGGCCCGGCGCGAGCAGCGGGTCGCCTCGCTCCTGGACCTCGTCGGCCTGCCCGGTGCCCAGCGCCGCGCCATCGCCTCCCTCTCCGAGGGCGAACAGCAGCGCGTCGCGCCGGCCAGGGCGCTGGCCCCGCAGCCCCGACTGCTGATGCTGGACGAGCCGCTCGGCCAGCTCGACCGCTCCCTGCGGGAACGGCTCGTCCTCGAACTGCGTCAGCTCTTCCGTGAGTTGGGCACCACCGTGCTGGCCGTCACTCATGACCAGGGCAAGGCGTTGGCGCTGGCCGACCGGGGGATCGTCATGCGGGACGGACGGATCGCCCAGTCCGGCACCCCGCTCGAGATGTGGCAGCGCCCCGCCTCGGCGTTCGTCGCCCGCTTCCTCGGCTTCGACAACGTCACGACCGAGGCGACCGTACGAGGCGAGACCGCCGAAACCCCCTGGGGCAAGGTCCCGGTGCCGCCCGGCACGGCCGAGGGTCGCTGCGGGCTGCTGATCCGCCCGGCGGGCGTCCGGCTGGTCCCGGCCCCGGACGGCCTGCCCTGCACCGTGACCGGGCGGACCTTCCAAGGCGACCGGATCACCCTGCCCCTGCGGCCGGAACAGGGCCCCGGGCTCCAGGCGACCTGCGCCCTGCCAGAGGCACCGCAGACCGGTGAGCGGGTGGGCGTTCTGTTCGCGGCGGACGAGGTGGTGGCGCTGCCCGGTGCGTGACCGCCCACGGTCAGACGGGCGTCACGGAGGACCGATCGCGTACCGGACCGGCTCGGCCGGCACCCGGGTCTCGGAACCCCCGACGGCGTGAACCGGGAGGAGGCACCTGAGCGGCTCACCGGCTGAGCAGGCCACCCGCACCGGGCGAGTCGCGGCCTCTTCGAGGACTTCCTGCCGGCGAGCGGGTGATTCTCCGCAGATCGGCGGCAAGCGGTCACAACAGGCCGTGTGTCTGGGCGTTGACGATCAGCTGGGCCCGGTTGCGAGCGGCGAGCTTGTGCATCATCTCCCGGAGATACCCCTTGACGGTGTTGACCGACAGGTTCAGTTCGTCCGCGATCTCGGGGTTGGTGTGGCCGGCCGCGACGAGGCGCAGGACGTCGTACTCGCGGGCCGTGACCAGAGCGGCATGGGAGGCGGCTTGGCCGGTGCGGAAGGAGCCGTTGCGGGCGACGCTGCGGATCGCGTCGCGTACGGCCGTGCCGCCGGCGTCCTTGACGAGCAGTCCGCTGGCTCCGGCGGCCAGCGTCGGTGCGACGGCGGCGTGTTCGGGGAAGGCGGTGAAGAGCAGGACGCGGCTGTGGGGGCTGACCCGGTGCACCGCCGGGACGACCTCGGCGGCGAGGCGGTCGGGGAGGCGGAGGTCGAGCAGGACGACATCGGGCTGTTCCCGCGCGCATAGCGCGACGGCTTCGGCGCCGGTCTCGGCGTGGCCGACGACGGCCAGGTCGGCGTACCCGTTCAGCTGCGCCGCGACGCCGTCGTGGACGACCGGGTGATCGTCCACGACCACGATCCGCGTCGGGCGGGTGGTCAGCATGGCAGTTGCGCCCGCCAGATCGTGCCGCCGTCCGGGTCCGGCACGACGCGGACGGAGCCGCCCAGCCGGCCGAGGGCCTCGGCGGTCTTGGTGAGGCCGAGGCCCGGTTGGTGGTCCGGGGCCAGTCCGATGCCGTCGTCGTGCAGGGCGACGGTCAGCAGTGGGCCGCTGCGCCGGACCGACACGGTCACGGCGCTGGCGCGGGCGTGTTTCTCGACGTTCAGCAGAGCTTCCCGTACCGCTGTCAGCAGCACCTCCGACCGGGACGGGGGCAGCTCGGGCGGGTCCTCGTCCAGGACCACGAGTTCGGCGGGGATGCCGGTGCGGTCGGCGAAGGCCGCGCAGTCGGCGCGCAGGGCGACGCCGAGGGCCAGAGCGGCGGGGGAGGAGTGCAGCGTGCGCAGGGACTCACGCAGGGCGGTGGTGGCGTCCGCGGCCTGGCGCTGGAGGCGGTCCAGCCGGGCGCGCAGGCCGGGATCGGCGCTCGCGGCGTCGGCGAGATCGGCCATACCGGACCCGATGGCGAACAGCAGCGCGCCCACACTGTCGTGGAGGTCGGCTGCGAGCCGCCGTCGCTCCTCGTGGACCGCGATCTCCCGGGTCAGGCGGGCGCGGTCGGCGATCGACACGGCGAGGGCGGCCTGTGCGGCCACCGCCGAGACGCGTTCGATCTCGCGGTCCCCGAAGGTCCCGTCGCGGCGGGGGCCGACGGCGAGGACGCCCAGCGACTGGCCGTCCCGGACCAGGGGCACGGCCAGGACCCGGCGCATCCCCTCGGCGGCGATCTGCCGGTCGAAGGTATGGGTGATCTCGGCGCTGGCGAAGTAGTCGTCGACCCACTCCGCCCGGCCCGACCGGTGCACCTTGCCGGTCAGTCCCGTGCCCGGCGGCACCCGCAGCGCGCGCAGCATCCCGGTCCGGTCGCCGACCACCTGTTCCAGGGAGAGCGCCCCCTCCGCGCCGGGCCGGGCCGCCCACACCACCTCCGAATCACCGGCGAGGAGCGCGAGGGCGCGGCGCAGGGCTTCCCCACGGTCCAGTGCCGCGAGGAGTTCCGCGTACTGCTCGCCGAGCTGCAGCAGGGGATGGTCGGGCATGCCGTCATCAAACACCGCACCTGCCGTCCATGTCACGGCTCGAACCGTTTGATCAGCTCCCGCCGCATGATCTTTCCGGTGGACGTCTTGGGCAGGTCGTCGACGAAGCGGACCGCGCGCGGCCGTTTGTATGCCGCCAGCGACTGTCCGGCGAAGGCGAGCAGCTCCTCCTCGGTGGCGTGCGCTCCCGCGGCGAGCACCACGTACGCGCACGCCAGCTCGCCCTTGACCGGGTCCGGTACCGGACCCGCGGCGACCATGGCGACTGCGGGGTGTGCGGCGAGGACCCGCTCGATCTCGGCTGGGTACACGTTGTAACCCCCGGTGATGATCATGTCCTTGCGGCGGTCGACGATGAAGACGTGCCCGGTGTCGGTCATGGAGGCGATGTCGCCGGTGTGAAGCCAGCCGTCCGGCTCGATGGTCTCGGCAGTGGCCTGCGGGTTGTTGTGGTAGCCGAGCATGACGATCGGGCCGCGCACCATGAGCTCGCCGGGTGCGCCGCGGGCAGCGTCGCGCGCGACGTCGTCCAGGTCCGCGATGCGCACCTCCACACCGGGCACGGACACGCCGATCGAGCCGGGGACAGGCGGGGCGTGGAGGGCATGGGTGGTGCCCACTCCCGCGACCTCGGTCATCCCCCACAGCTCGATCAGCGGGGCGCCGGAGCGGGCCTGCCACCGCTCGATCGTCGACAGCGGGATGGTCTGCCCGCCGACGGTGCAGCGGGTCAGGGACGTCAGGTCGGCCGCCTCCAGTGCCGCGTCGGCGAGCATCATCGCGTACATCGCGGGCACGCCCTCGAACATCGTCGCGGAGTGCTCGCCGATCAGCCGCAGCGCCTCGGCCGGGTGGAACCGCTCCATGAGCACCACGGTGCCGCCGGCCAGAAAGGTGCCGTTGATCACCACGTTTCCGTAGACGTGCGGGGCGGGCAGGGCCGTCACCACGACGTCCGCGGACGTACGGCCGTGCATGGTCGCGGTCAGCGCGCAGTTCGTCACCACCGCGCGATGGCTCTGCACCGCTCCCTTGGGGTGCCCGGTGGTGCCGGAGGTGTAGCCGATCGTGCAGGGAGCGGCCGGGTCCGCCGCGACGGCGGGCACCGGTCCGTCGGAGGCGAGCAGCTCGGCGAACCCCACCGCACCCTCCGGCGGATCGTCGAACGCGACGACCATGCCCAGGCCCGGCAGATCCCGGGTCAGGGCGAGGACATCGGCTGCCTGCTCCGAGCTGGTGAACACCGCCGCGGCGGCGCAGTCGCGCAGGACGAACGCCAGCTCCTCGGGAGTGAGCATGACGTTCACCGGGTTGACCACCGCGCCCGCCTTGAGCGCCCCGTGGTAGGCCACCACCCACTCCCACCGGTTCTGCGCGTACAGCGACACCGGCTGCCCCGGCCGCACGCCGCGCGCGGCCAACGCCGCCGCGACCCGGTCACTCTCCGCGTCGAGTTCGCGGAACGTCATCGTGCGAGCCGCCGTCACCAGGGCGACCTTGTCGGCGTATCGCGCCGCCGCACGGCGCAGGATGCCTCCCGGCGAGACCACGTCGTCCACCGTGCACCTCCTCATCGTCTGGGCAGAGAAGACCGCAGATCCGCCCGGCCCGGCACACCCGAACGGGTGGGTGCTGTGAGGACCGCCCCCCCATTCGGGTGTGCCGAGGCCGGGTTCGCCCTGAAAGGGTGCGGTGATCCCGCGACGACGCACTGCGAAGGAGGCCGGCACATGGACGTGACGGTCGAGAACAATGTCCCTGCCACCATGCGTGACGGCACCGTTCTGCGGGCCGACGTCCACCGGCCCACCTCGGGTGGCCCGTACCCCGTGCTGCTGGCCCGTCTGCCCTACGGGAAGAGCGTCCCGATGATGGCCACCATGATGGATCCGCTCGGTCTGGCACGAGGCGGGTTCATCGTCGTGATCCAGGACACCCGGGGCCGGTGCGCCTCGGACGGCGAGTGGGAGCCGTGGACGTACGAGGGGGACGACGGCTACGACACCGTGCGCTGGGCCGCCGCACTCCCCGGCTCCAACGGCCGGGTCGGCATGATCGGGGGCAGCTACTTCGGCAACACCCAGTGGATGGCCGCGCTGTCCAAGCCCCCGGAGCTGAAGGCCATCGCCCCCCAGATCACCTGGTCCGAACCGGACGACGGGCTCTTCGCCCGCGGCGGGGCCGTCGAGCTGGGCATCACCCTGCCGTGGTCGCTCATGGTGGGGGTGGACACCCTGATGCGCCGGCACGCCGACGACCCCGCCGCCCTGGGGCCGGCGCTGGGGGCGCTGGTCCACGACCTGGACCAGGCCGCCCCATCCGGCTACTGGGAACTTCCGGCCGGCCGCCACCCCGCCTTTCAGCGCCACGGCATCCAGGAACTCGGCTTTGAACACGCGCTGCGGGATCCTGAGTGGAGTGCGGCGTGCCGGGTCGCGGGGCGTCAGGCGGAGGTCGACCTGCCCAGCCTGAACCTGGGCGGCTGGTACGACATCTTCTGCCAGGGCACGTTGGACAACTACGCCGAGAGCCGCGCGGCGGGGCGACCGGCCACGCTGATCATGGGTCCCTGGTCACACACGAACCGCACGGGACAGATCGGCGACGTCAACTTCGGGATGGCAGCGAGCACCGACCTCCTCGGTTTCCGCGGCACGCTCACCGACGTCCAGAGCGCGTGGTTCCGGCAGCGGCTCACCCCCGACGCCGCCCCGTCCGGGCCCGAGCTGCCGCCGGTGCTGCTCTTCGTCATGGGAAGGAACGAGTGGCGCGAGGAGCGGGAGTGGCCGCTGTCCCGTGCCGTGGACACGGACCTGTTCCTGCGCGCGGACGGCGCCCTCGCCTTCGGGTCCTCGCAGGCCGACGAGGGCGCTGACACGTACGTGTACGATCCGGCGGATCCGGTGCCGACGACGGGCGGCGCGACCTTGCTGTCCAGCGAGTACCGGCCGGGCCCGCTGGACCAGGCGCGGGTGGAGGCCAGGGAGGACGTGCTGGTGTACACCAGCGAGCCGCTGGCCGAGGACCTGGAGGTCACCGGCCGGGTCCGGGCCTTCCTGCATGCGGCGACCGACGCGCCCTCGACGGACTGGGTGGTCCGGCTGTGCGACGTCGACCCCGGGGGCGTGTCCCTCAACGTGGTCGACGGGATCGTACGGGTGGAGGCCACACCTGCTGAGTTCGCCGAGCACGCCGTGGACCTATGGTCCACCAGCTACGTGTTCCGCGCCGGTCACCGGCTGCGCGTCCACGTCACCTCCAGCAGCTTCCCGCGCTGGGACCGCAACCTCAACACCGGCGAACCCGTCGACAGCGGCACGGACTTCCGCCCGGCCCACCAGGAGATCGCCCACGACGCCGCACGACCCTCACGCCTCGTCCTCCCGGTCGTCCGATCCTGACCCCCTCCCATGGCGTCAGGCCACTTCTGAGCGGAAGCCCTGCACGGCGTCGGTGAGTCCCCCGGATTCACCGACGCGTCTTCCGGTCTCAACGAATAAGCGTGCATGCGCTACTCGCCCTCGGAAGTCGTCGGCCGTCCCGCCACCGACCTGCTGTGCGGTCGGTTGGCCGAAAGCGCCAGGCGTGCTCTGGTCACGCGCTCGCCGTGGAGCAGCGAGACCGAGCTTCGATCCCGGAAAGGCAACAGCGTCACCGTAGAGCTGCTTGCCGTGCCCACGACACGAGGCGGCGGAGCGCT
Organism: Streptomyces sp. NPDC002845; assembly: GCF_053591955.1. Lineage (NCBI taxonomy): Bacteria > Bacillati > Actinomycetota > Actinomycetes > Kitasatosporales > Streptomycetaceae > Streptomyces > Streptomyces sp. NPDC002845. The sequence goes on from NZ_JBSFUU010000038.1 coordinate 90,373, forward strand.
GCGGTGGTCCCTGGTAGCGGTCGCGGGAGTCGAGCGCTGCCTCCGTGAGGAAGACCTCCTCACGGACTGGGCGTTCAAGCAAGTCACCGTGCGTCATCGGGATCTACGACCGGGACGGTCGCCTTCTCAGGATGAGCGACGTCAGCGCAGGGTGAACCACGGAACATGCAGGCCTCTGTACGGACGCCGGGCGAAGCCCCGCCCTCATGCATTCAGCCCTGCGCCTCCATGGCCAGAGCCTCGCTCCGGCCGGCCACGAGCAGAGAGAAGAGACCGGAGAACACAAGAGTTCCATCCTGGTTCACCAAGCGCGCCTCGCTGGTCACCACCGCAGCCCCGCCACCGGGCCGAGGCTGGATGTCGACGACTTCGGATTCCGCACATACCGCGTCGCCCAGATACACAGGTGCCCGGAACCGAACCTTGTCCATGCCGTAGAAGCACTGCAGGTAGCTCGGATGGAGTTCCACCAGACCGAGCAGCGTCGACATCATCAGGGCACCGTGCGCGATTCGCTGTCCAAAGCGCGTCCTCGCGGCGTATTCAGGATCCAGATGCAGTGGATGCCGGTCTCCCGTCAGGTCGGCGAAGCCACGCACATACTGAGGTTGAACTCGCAGTGGCGGGCCGGTAGATCATCCGGCGCCCATGAGTAATCCGGTCTCGGTGAGGCAGCCGTCGATCAGCTCTGCCCG
>NZ_JBSFUU010000039.1:0-86515 GCF_053591955.1 Streptomyces sp. NPDC002845
GTCAGCCCGCCACCCGTCGCGTACCGCATACCACCGGCATACCTGATGGATCATCAGCTGTCGCCAGGTCTACCTCAGGAATTTAAGATCAGTAGTGAGCAAACGCAGAAACTCGACGCCGTGCTCACCGCATCAGGGCTCGGCGCCGGAATCCTCTCCAATGCTCACACGCAGGCCCTCACCTCCGCCGTGGACAAGGCCGAAGCCGCACTGCACGAGCTCCTGTCGAGCCCATGCCCAAGCCATGACCTTTCCGATGTGATACCGGCACAAAAGAAAACGGAGACTCGATAATGGACCGCTTCACGCCACGCTTCCAAGGCAAGCCCTGGGTCGACGGGATGGAGGTCATCCACGGATACCTGTTGCCCCGAGTAGGAGTCGATGACGAATTGAGGGGGAGTGTAGGTTCGCTTTTCGCGTGTCCCTTTCTCATTGACGATGGCCCTTGTCTGGCCCAAGGGACAACGCGATGAGACGAACTCTGTCTGATCGTTCACTCGTCGTAGTGCTGTTCCTGGCCTCGTTCTATGCAGCGGCGCCCTCCCGTTTGATCGTGGAGATGTCGCAGCTGGTCGAGACCGGGAGCTCTGTGCCCCGCTCTTGCTGCTCGGGGGTGGGGCATGGCGCGCGTGATCGGCGAAGTCTCGATGAGTCTCCGTCGTACGGACGGGAAGCTCGACGAGGACCTGATCTGGTCGACGACGGGCATCGACGTCTTCGAGCCCTCGATTCCCTGGCGTACGTTCCGCTGGCGCAACGGGCAGCAGCACTACTCAGGCACGCACTGGTCTTCCACTATGCGTGCCCATGTCGTCTACGAGTCGCGCCTTGAGCTGCCGCGCCTGCTCTACGCCGACTTCGACCAGGACGTGACGGCCGTCTTCGCCCAACCGTTCCTCCTCACCGCCACCGTGGACGGGCGCAGGCGTCGCCACGTCCCGGACTACCTCGTGCTGCGCGAGAAGGACGTGCCGCTGGTCGTGGACGTCAAACCGCGGGATCTGCTCACCCGGCCGAAGGTGAACTTCGCGCTCGGCTGGGCGCGCGAGGTCGTCCTGTCTCACGGCTGGGACTTCGAGGTGTGGTCCGAGCCGCCGGAAGCGGAGTTGGCGAACCTGCGCTTCCTCGCGGGCTATCGCCGCGACTGGCTCTTCGACGAAGACCTCCTCGCGGAGATCCGGGAGGCGGATCTGCACGGGGCAACGCTGGGCGACGCGCTTCGCGCCTTTCCTCACCACCCTGACTGGAAGGTGCGAGCCGCCGTACTGCGGCTGTTGTGGTGCCAGCACTTCGTGACCGACCGTCGGAGGTCTGGGACGTGGTGGTGATGTCCAAAGGAGCGGAGCCTCTCGCGGTGGTACTGGCTCGACGGCGCCCGCCGTGCCGAGGATGGGGCCAGGACCTGTCCGGTCAGCGGGGAATGACACCGGACAGGCCCCGGCGGATCGAGGGGCCGCGGCCCCGGTTGCGGGCCGCTACACCTTGAACCAGACCGCGCGGTCGGGTTCCAGCTGCCCGTCCGCGACGGAGCCGCTGGCCAGCAGGATCGAGATGTGGTCGGGCAGCTGGTACGCCTCATCTGAGAGGTTGACGACGCAGAGGAAGCCGGGTTCGCGGCGGAAGGCGAGGACTCCTGCGGGGGCGTCGAGCCAGGTCATGGTGCCCTCGCCGAGGGCGGAGTGGTCGCGGCGCAGGCGCAGGGCGGCGCGGTACAGCTCCAGCATCGATGTCGCGTCGCCGGTCTGTGCCTCCACGCTGCGCTCACCCCAGCTGGTGGGCTGGGGCAGCCAGGGGCCGGCGTAGGCGTCGTCGGGGCTGAAGCCGAACGGCTCCACCTGCCCGGACCAGGGGATCGGCACGCGGCAGCCGTCGCGGCCGCGGTCGGTGTGGCCGGAGCGTTCCCAGATGGGGTCCTCAAGGACGTCCACGGGGAGGTCCTCGACTTCGGGCAGGCCGAGTTCGTCGCCCTGGTAGATGTAGGCGCCGCCGGGGAGGGCGAGCATGAGCAGGGCGGCGGCGCGGGCACGACGGGTGCCCAATTGGAGGTCCGCGGGGCCTTGGGGCTGGTAACGCTCGTTGGGCACCCAGCGTGCGACGGTCTGGCGGGCGTAGCGGCTGGTGTGGCGCATGACGTCGTGGTTGGAGAGCACCCAGGTGGCCGGTGCGCCGACGCCGCTGAGCATGGCGAGGGAGTCGTCGATGACCGTGCGGAGGTCCTTGGCGTCCCAGCTGGCCATGAGGAAGTCGAAGTTGAAGGCGGTGTGCAGGCCGCCGGGGCGGACGTAGGCGGCGAGGCGTTCGGGGGTGTCGGCCCAGGCTTCGGCGACGAAGGCCCGGTCGCCGGGGAACTCGTCGGCGACCTTGCGCCAGGTGCGGTAGATGTCGTGGACCTCGTCGCGGTCCCAGTGCGGGTGCACGATCTGTTCGCGTGTCAGGTCGGGCAGTTCGGGGTCCTTGGCGAGTCCGTGGGCGACGTCGATGCGGAAGCCGTCGACGCCCCGGTCGAACCAGAACCGCAGGATGGACTCGAACTCGGCGTGGACGTCGGGGTGTTGCCAGTTGAGGTCGGGCTGTTCGGGGGCGTACAGGTGGAGGTACCACTCGCCGTCGGGAATGCGGGTCCAGGCCGGTCCGCCGAATTCGGAGATCCAGTTGTTGGGCGGTTGGGTGCCGTCGGGTCCTCGGCCGGGTCGGAAAATGTAACGCTCGCGTTCCGGGCTGCCGGGGCCTGCGTCCAGTGCCGCCTGGAACCAGGCGTGCTCGTCGGAGGTGTGGTTCGGGACGATGTCGGGGATGACGCGGATTCCGTGCCGGTGGGCTTCGGTGATGAGCTGCTCGGCGTCGGCGATGGTGCCGAACAGCGGGTCGATGGCGCGGAAGTCGGCCACGTCGTAGCCGCCGTCCGCCATGGGGGACTTGTACCAGGGGTTGATCCACAGGGCGTCCACGCCGAGCGACTTGAGGTAGGGCAGCCGGGAGCGCAGGCCGGCGATGTCGCCGACGCCGTCTCCGTCTCCGTCGGCGAAGCTGCGGATGTAGACCTGGTAGATGACGGCACTGCGCCACCAGGGCGAGGGCGTGGTGGAGGACATGGGGCTGAAGGGTCCTTTTGAGAGTGGGGGAAGGTGCGGTGCGGCGGCCGGGGCTTACTTGGCCGCGCCGGCGGTGAGTCCGGCGACGATGCGGCGCTGGAAGAGGAGCACCATGATCACCAGGGGGATGGTGACCAGGACGCCCGCGGCCATCTGGCTGCCGAATGGGGTGTCGAACTGGGTGGCGCCGGCGAACTTGGAGATGGCGACCGGCGCGGTCTGGATGCTGGGCCGGTTGGTCATCGACAGGGCGATGAGGAACTCGTTCCAGGCGGCGATGAAGGTGATGATCGCCGTGGTGAAGATGCCCGGCGCGGCGAGCGGGACGATGATCTTGCGGAACGCCTGGCCGCGGGTGCAGCCGTCGATCATCGCGGCCTGCTCCAGTTCGTCGGGCATCTGCCGGAAGAACGTGGTCAGGTTCCATACCGCCAGCGGCAGGGCGAAGGACATGCTCGGCACGATCATCGCCTGGTAGGTGTTGATCCAGCCGATGTCGGTGAACAGCTTCAGCAGCGGGACCACGATCGACACCACCGGGAACATCGAGGTGGCGATGATCAGGGTGAGGATCAGCCGCTTGAAGCGGAACTCCAGCCGGGCCATGGCGTAGGCGGTGAACGTGGCCAGCAGCAGCGCCAGGACGGTGGTGATGCCGGAGACGATCAGGCTGTTGAGCAGGGCGCGGCCGAACCCCTGGGCGGGGTCGAAGACCGCCTCGTAGTTCTCGAACGACACCGGGGAGGGCAGCAGTGTGGTGTCGAAGATGTCGGAGGTGCGGCGCAGGCTGGAGACGAGCATCCAGTAGAAGGGGGCCAGGCAGTAGGCCACCACCAGGGCAACTCCCCCGTACACCAGCCAGGTTCGCCATTTCGCCGTGCTGGTTATGGTCGTCTTGGTGGTCGTGTTCGCCGTGGTGGTCATGCCGACACCTCCGCACCGGCGGGCGCCGGGGCGCGCCGGAGCCGGCCCTTGCGCTTGGCTTTGCGTGCGGTGCCGCCGTCTCCGACGACGTCCGCGCCCAGCAGTCGTACGAATCCCAGGGCGATGAGGAAGACGTAGAGGAAGAGGACCACCGCGTAGGCTGCGGCCGGTCCGAAGCGGACGTTGGACGCCTCGTTCTGCGCGAGCATGGACAGGGTTTCCACCGAGTTCTTCTGGGCGCCGACGAGGAGGTAGGGCAGGTCGAACATCCGCAGCGCGTCCAGGCAGCGGAAGAGGACAGCCACCAGCAGTGCGGGCTTCACCAGCGGCAGGGTGATGTGCCAGAACTGGCGCTGGGGGCTCGCCCCGTCCATGCGGGCCGCCTCGTAGACCTCCTTGCCGATCACCTGCAGGCCAGCCAGGACGAGCAGTCCGATGAACGGGGCGGTCTTCCATACCTCGGCGATGATGACGGCGATCTTGGCGTGGAAGCCCTCGGTGGTCCACAGGACCTGTTGGCCGATCAGCGCGTTGGCGATGCCGTCGCTGTTGAAGATCCACCGCCACAGCAGGCCGGAGATGGCCGTGGGGACCGCCCAGGGGATGAGGATGCTGGCCCGCACCAGGGCGCGGCCCTGGAACGCCTTGTGCATGATCAGCGCCATGGCGACACCGATCACCGTCTCCAGTCCCACCGTGACGACGGTGAAGAAGGTGGTGTTCCAGAAGGCGTTCCAGAACCGGTCGCCGGCCTCGCCGAAGATGTCGGCGTAGTTCTGCAGTCCGACGAACGGTTCGGTGTCGCTGATGAAGCCGGTGTCCGGGTCCAGTCCCTTGGCCCCGTACAGCGACTCCCGCAGCGCCATGATCGTCGGGTAGAGGACGACGACGGTCAGCACCAGCAGGGTCGGGGACACCAGCAGAGCCGCCATCCGGCCGGAACCCGCCGTCGCCCGTTTCTGCCCGCCCCGGAAACGCACCGGCGCGGCGGGCCGTCCGGCACGGCGTGCTGCCGCACCGGACGGCCGTACCGCGGCCGTGTCGGGTGGGGTCTTGGCGTCCACCACGGCCCTCCTCCTCACTTCGTCGCGAGCTTCTGCAGCTCGGACTGCAGGTCCTTCAGCGCCTGCGCGCTGGACTTGTCACCGTTCAGGGCCGCGTACGCCTCCTGCTGGATCGCGGAGGACGCGTCGCCGTACTGGACCACCCGGGGGCGCGGCACGGCGTTCACGATCGACTTCTTCAGCACCGGCAGGTACGGGTACTGCTTGACCAGCGCCTGGTCGTCATAGAGGGCCTCGTACGGCGGTGCCATGGAAGCGTCCTTGAGGAACGTGCTCGCGCTGTCCTGGCTGGTGAAGAACTTCATGAAGTCCAGCGCCGTGGCCTTGTTCTTGGCGAAGGAGGACAGGGCCACGTTGTGGCCGCCCAGGGTGGAGGAGCCGGCCCCGTCCAAGCCGGGCAGCGGCGCGACCGCGAACTTGCCCGCGACCTTGCTCTTCTCGGCCAGCGAGTACACGTACGGCCAGTTGCGCAGGAAGAGCAGCTTGCCGGACTGGAACGCCTGGCGGCCTTCCTCCTCCTGGTAGGTGATGGCCTCCTTCGGGATCGTGCCGTCCTTGAAGGAGTCCACGAGGAAGTCCAGGCCCTTCTTGGCCTCGGGGGTGTCGACGTCGGGCTTGCCGTTGGCGTCGGTGATGACACCGCCGGCGGAGTTCACGGCCTCGGCGAAGTTGACGGTGAGGCCCTCGTACTTCTGGAACTGGCCGGCGTAGCAGTCCATGCCCTTGGCCTCGGGCAGCTTCTCGACCTTGGCACAGGCGGCCTTCATCTCCGCCCAGGTGGTCGGCGGGGCGCTGACGCCGGCCTTCTTCAGCAGGTCGGAGCGGTAGTACAGCACGCCGCCGTCGGAGTGATGCGGGACCGCGTACAGGTTGTCGCGGTACTTGGCCGTCTCCACCACCGGCTTGAGCATCTCGTCCAGCGGGAACTGCGCGGCGGGCAGCTGATCGATCCACTGGTGGGCGGCGAACTCCGAGGTCCACACCGCGTCCAGCCAAAGCACCGTGTAGGCGTCGGACTTCGTCTCGGCGTTCTGGATCATCTGCTGGCGCTGCTGGTTCACGTCCGCCGGCAGCTGTATGAACGTGACCTTCTCCTTGGGGTGTTCCTTGTTCCAGCTGTCGATCACCTTCTGGACGACGCCGGAGCTGTCCTTGGCGGCCGCGAACGTGATCGGGCCACGGCCCGAGAACGACGGGGACTTCTCCGAGGAACTGCTGTCGTCGGAGGAGCCGCAGGCGGTGAGGACGAGCCCGGCGGCGACGAGCACGGCCGAGCGCTGAAGGACTCTGGTGGTTCTGGCGTTCACTGTCTCTCCTGGACATGCGGAACCGAAGTCTCGGCGTGGTCGCCCGGGAGGGAGCAGCTGCCGAGATGCCTCTGGAATGGCTCTGGGATGGCTCTGGGATGGCTCTGTTACGAGACTGTGCTGTCACAGCGTCTTCTAGATCAAAAGAGCAGGTCACGGCCATGAAGGGTGGGCTCACGGCGACGACTTCGACTCCGTTGTGACAACGCTTGCACCGTAGGAGTGCACCCGGCGGAAGTCAATGCGTAACTTCGTAGTAGCACGGACGTTTCAGGAGATCGGTGCCCTCCAGGTCCGGCTGCGACGGGGGCGCCTCCCTTGCAAGCGGTCGTGACAGCGCTGTCAAATAGGGTCCCGCCGAAGGGGCAATCTGTGTTAACTTCCGCTCATGTCACCAGCTCAGCGGCACCCCACGTTGGCCGACGTCGCCGAACGGGCGGGGGTCTCCCCGTCCACCGTCTCGCGCACCCTGCGTGGCCTGACATCGGTGTCACCGCAGGTCCGTGCCCGGGTCGAGAAGGCCGCCCGTGAGCTGAACTTCGCGATCTCGCGGCAGGCGTCGAGCCTGGTGACCGGCAGGACCGGCGTCATGGCGGTGCTCGTGCCCACGCTCGACTCGTGGTTCATGGGAGCGGCGCTGTCCAGCCTGGGCCCGCTGCTGCGCGGCGCGGGCATGGAACTGACCGTCTACGTGGTGCCCGACCTTGCCGAACGGGCCGCATTCTTCGAGCGGCTCCCCGCCCGGCGCAACGCGGACGCGCTGCTGGTGTTCAGCTTCGACCTCAGCAAGGAGGAGACCGCCCGGCTGGACGATCTCGGCATGCCGGTCATCTACATCAGCCAACATGTCGAGGGCCGCCCCAGCATCTACGTCGACGATGTCGCCGGCGCGTGCAAGGCCACCCGCCACCTGATCAACCTCGGACACCGCAGAATCGCCTTCGCCCACACCGTCAACGCCCGCGGCTTCAGCTTCAGCTCACGCGAGCGCCTCCTCGGCTACCAACAGGCACTCACCGAGGCGGACATACCTCTGGACGACGACCTGGTCGTCACCACGCCGCCCCGCGACAAACGCGGCACCACCCAGGCGGTCGGCAACCTGCTGAGCCTGCGCGAACCACCCACCGCCATTTTCGCCGAGCAGGACGAACTGGCCGCCTCCGTCATCTCCACCCTGCGCACCGTGCAGATCGAGGTGCCCGAACGGATCTCCGTCCTCGGCTTCGACGACCAGCTGATGGCCGAATGGCTCGACCTGTCCACCGTCGCCCAGTCCCCCTCCGACATGGGCCGCGCCGCCGCCGAACTGGCCCTGGAACTCATCAACGACCCCGACGCGGACCGCGGCCGGCACGTCATCCTGCCCACGCACCTGATCCTGCGGGGCACCACGGCCTCGCCGCCCGCTCCTCAGGGAGAGGGCCAGGTGCATCAATGAGGAAGTTTCATCGTGATTCGTGCAGGTCAACGGCCCTGGTGTGACGGGCGGTTGGGATGCTCGCGCATGTCACGAGCGTGATCGCGTCGGGGAGATCATCTGTCGGCCCGTTCCGGGTCGTCTTCCTCGAATCTCCTGCACGCTGCGCACTGGTGCCCCTACCGTGCGTGCAGGGTCGCGACGGCGGGCCTGCGAAGGGAGGGAACATGGTCCAGAACCTCATGGTGTGGCTGATAGAGCGCCGGGTTGTGCTGGAAGAACGCGCCGCGCAGCTGCGCAAGCAGTTGGCCGACACCGAGGCCGAAGTGGCCCGGCTCGGGGCCGCCGAGGTCGTCTACCAGCAGTACCAGGAGGATGCCGAGGCCGGGCACCCTGACGCCGCGGCCTGGCAGCAGGCCCTGGAAGAGGCCACCGGCGGCACGCCCGGAGCCGCCGGCCAGTTGCTGATTCCCCACCACGGCCCCGACACCGGCACGGACGACCTGCCCGCCGACTACCAGAAGATCATGGAGATCGTCGCGGGCGGCGACAGCCCGCTGCAGGCCAAGGACGTGGCCCGCGAGCTGGGACTGGATGCGGTGCCGGCGAAGGTGGAGCCGGTGCGCGGGAAGCTGCGCAAGCTGGCCGAGCGCGGCTGGATCACCCGCACCCCCGCCGGACGCTACCTGCCCCGTTAGCCTGCGGCCGACTGCCACAACGGCCGATTCGGGCCGCAACGCAAGCGCCCCCGGCGGGTGTTGGTCCATGCGTGAACAAGAAGACCAGCCCCGCCGAGGGCGACACCGGCCTTGTCTACTCCGTCCGCCTGCCGCTGTCCAGCGCGACCGTCAACCGCGTGGCCGACCTGATCCGCGCCCACCGCAGACAGATCCGCTCCCGGTGGCGCAAGCTCGACGCCGGGCAGATAGCGCTGATCGTGCTGGCCCACCTGCGCAACGACGAGCGCCTGGCCGACCTGGCCGGCGGGAACGCGGTCTCGGCCTCCACGGTGCGGCGCTGGGTGCTGGAGGTGCTCGGCCTGCTGGCCGCACGTTCCCCCCGCCTGGACCGCGCGCTGGCCAAGGTGGCCAAGGACAGCGGCTGCGTGGTCCTGCTGGACGGGACGCTGATCCGCACCCGGCGGCGCAGTGGGCGGGCGAACCGGAAGAACGGCTTTATCAAGTTGAGGAGGGAGGTGCGATGATCTTGGTGGGATCGTCGTGGGAGGGGCCTGCTGGTGGACACTGCTGCACCGTCGTACCGGGGGTTCCGGTTCCCGCCGGAGGTGATCGCGTATGCGGTCTGGCTGTACCACCGGTTTCCGCTCTCCTTGCGTGACGTGGAGGAGCTCCTCTTCGAGCGCGGGATCACCGTCTCCTACGAGGCCGTCCGTCTGTGGTGCGAGCGGTTCGGTCCCGTCTACGCCGCCGGGCTGCGCCGCCGGCAGCCCCGCCCGGGCGACCGGTGGCACCTGGACGAGGTATTCCTCAAGGTCAACGGGCGGGTGCGGTACCTGTGGCGCGCGGTGGACCAGGACGGCAACGTCCTGGACATCCTCGTGACCAACACCCGCGATGCGAAGGCGGCGAAGCGCTTCTTCCGCAAGCTCCTCAAGGGCACCGAGACGGTGCCGCGGGCGGTGGTCACGGACAAGCTCCGCAGTTACGGGGCCGCCCACCGCCAGGTCATGCCCTCCGTCGAGCACCGCTCCTCGAAGTACTTGAACAATCGCGCCGAGAACTCGCATCTGCCTACACGGCGGCGCGAGTACGCGATGCAGGGCTTCCGCAGCGTCGGCGGAGCACAACGGTTCCTCCTTCTCCCGGATCTCACGGCACTTCCGGCCCCGCCGTCACCGGTTCACCGCCTCCGCCTACCGCACCGAAATGACCAACCGCCACACCATCTGGCACCAGATCACCGGCACCACCCTCCTGGCCGCAACCATCTGACAGCGGTCACCTCCACCACCCGAGCACACCTCAACTCACCTGCCTCATCAGCAACTTGACAACGCCCGGCGGAGGTGCACGCCAGCACGGTGGCGTCCAGCGGAAGATGGCGCATGGAGTCGACGGCACTGGCGGAGGCGGCCCGCAGCCCGTGCCAGAAGGAGTCGTCGACGGCGGTCGTGCGGGAGGCCGGCACGAGCCGAGCGTAGTGGAAGACCACGCCCTGCTCGCCGAGTTGGGGCAACTCCTCCTCCACCGCCATGTTGGCCCACGGCAGCAGCACGCCCACACGTCGCCGCACCACCGCATCGGGGTCAGCGGGCACGGTGGGTGCCGTAGATGACGCGCGGGGCGTGCCCGGTGACGGTGATGTCGGCCGGCGTTCCCACCGGGACGACGGCGCCGGGCTCGATGATCTGGATCGCGTAGGAGCCCAGGCGGCGGAACCAGGTGCCGCGCTCGTCGACGAAGTAGGCGTGCACTCCGGGAATCTCCAGGCCGGCCGGGTAGACGCGTTCCTTCATCGGCCGGTCCCACAGCTGGTCGATGTCGGCCTTCCGTGTGGTGAAGTGCTCCGCGGACGGCAGGCCCTGCAGACTCTCCTCTTCCTCCGCGAGTGGAGTGCCCGGGAACGCGCGGGCCAGGCGGACGTTGGTGCGGTGGCACATCAGCTCCGCATCGTAGATCCGCCGCAGGGCCGTGAGGTTGGCCAGGTGCGTCGCGTGGGTCTCGCCCGGCAGACCTTAGATCAGGTTGAGGCCGGGCAGCAGCTTGGGCAGCCCGCCCGGCCCGCGCTCGGCGCCGGCCTCGTTCACGTGCTCGACGGCGCGCAGCAGGATGTCCTCGGTGCACGTCAGGGTGTTGCGTTCGATCACGGCCGGGTCGAACGACTCGATCCCCATCGGGGCGCAGTTGCCCTCGTGCAGAACTCGGCGACCGCCGCCGCGATCCGCTTGCCGACCGGCGCGGCCACGGCCAGCGGGTCGGCGTTGTCGATGTGCAGCATCTCCAGGTCCGGGCAGCGCTCCCGGGTACCGCCCAGCAAGGCCCGGACCGCCGCCTCGCTGCGGCCCTGGTAGGAGAAGAAGCACGTCTGCTGGCCGAGCCGGAAGTGCCGCACGCCCGCGTCGTACAGCTGCCCGGCCTCGGCCAGGACGTCCTCGACCGCCCGGTGCGCGACCGCCGGGGACTTGGACGGCTCGTTGCAGAACCGGCAGAACGCCTTGCGGGTGCAGCCGCGGTACAGCTCCAGCTCAGCGACGGCCGCCCACGGCATCTGGCCGATCAACTCGGCGAACGAGTCGCGCTCCGCCTCCAGCTGCCCGTAGGCGGCGGGGGTGCGGCTGCCCAGGGCCAGAGTGGACGAAGTGACGGTGTGGGTGTGGACCGCATCGAACAGCCCGGCCCAGAAGGCCGGTTCCGAAAGCGCCCAGGTGGCCATCGGCCCGAGCAGGAAACGGCGGCCCCGCACGCACGCCATCGCGCGGGCGATGTCGTCCTGCCCGCCGTGATCGAGGTGGCGAGGAGCGGTCACCGGTCGTAGTGATGGAAACCCTGGCCTGTCTTGCGACCCAGCATGCCGGCCTCGACCAGGCGTCGCAGCAGCGGCGGCGGGGCGTAGTGGGGCTCCCGGAACTCCTCGTGGAGGGCTTCCGCGATGGAGGCGACCACGTCCAGCCCGATCAGGTCGGCGAGCCGCAGCGGGCCCATCGGGTGGGAGCAGCCGAGTGTCATGGCATCGTCCACGGTGTCTGCCGACGCGTGCCCCGACTCCACCATCCTGACGGCGGACAGGAGGTACGGGATGAGCAGGGCGTTGACCGTGAAGCCGGCGCGGTCGGGGGACCGGATGATCCGCTTGCCGAGGACGCCCGTCACGAATTCCTCGGCCCGGACAGCGGTCTTCTCGTCGGTGAGCAGGGTGCTGACCATCTCCACCAGCGGCAGAACGGGCGCCGGGTTGAAGAAGTGGATCCCGATCACGCGGCCGCCGTCGGCGGTGGCACGGGCCAGTCTGAGGACCGAGATGGAGGAGGTGTTGGAGGCGAGGATGGCTTCGGGGTCCTGAAGCACTCGGTCCAGTTGTGCGAACAACTCGCGCTTCGCCGGCTCGTTCTCGCTGATCGACTCTATGACCAGCTGTCGGTCCGCCAAGTCTGCCAGGTCACTGGTGTATGACACACGGGCGAGTGCGTTCTCGTGGTCCCGGTCGGTGATCCGGCCCTTGCCCAGCGCTTTGTCGAATGATTCGGTGAGCCGCTCTTGCCCCCTGGCAAGCGATTCACGCGAAGCCGCCGCGACCATGACGTCGAGTCCGGCGAGGGCGCAGACGTGCGCGATGCCCGACCCCATGGTGCCGCAGCCGACAACCGCGATCTTCTGGATGGTGCTCATTGCCGCGTCCCCTCCACCCGGTCCGTCCGTGTCGTCCATGTCATCGGGCCGTTACGTCGGCGACCGGCTCGGCCACGGGTGCCGGCGCTGCGGAGGTCGTCCGTGCCGGCTCCCCGGTGTCGCGCAGCGGGTTCAGCTTTTCCTCCCCGATGCGGTCCCGCAGCCGTTGGTCGGTCACCCCGAGTCCCGGGCGGGGTGCCAGGCACAGCACGCCCACCTTGCCGGTGTGCCGGTTGGTCTGTACGAGCCGGGCGGCCTCTGCCGTCTCGGCGAGCGGGTAGACGGTGGAGAGGACCGGGACCAGGTGGCCGAGGCGGAACAACCGGTTGCACTCCGACTGCTCCTGCAGGTTCGCGGCGTGGCTGCCCACGATCCGTTTGAGGTGCATCCACAAGTACCGGTTGTCGAAGCGGTGTTGATAGCCGGTGCTGGATCCGCAGGTGACGATGGTTCCTCCGCGGCGGACGACGAATACCGACATACCGAACGTGGCCTTGCCGATGTAGTCGAACACGACGTGCGGGTCCTCGCCGGTCTCGGCTCGGATGATCCTGCCGAGGCGCTTGCCGGCCTCGATGCTCGCGTCCGGGTCGTCGCCGAGGTCGCCGTCCAGGCCGATGTCGGCCCGGTTGATGACGACGTCACAGCCGAGCGCCCGCGCCCGTCGGGCCTTCTCCTCCGTACTGACCACACCCACGGCGATGCCGCCGCCCTTCTTGACCAGTTGCACGGCATAGGCGCCGAGTCCGCCGGTGGCACCCCAGATCAGCACGATGTCGCCCTGTTTGATGCGGGCGCCCCGGTCGCTGACGAGCATCCGGTAGGAGGTGGCGGCGCACAGCATCATGGAGCCGGCCTCCTCCCAGGTCAGGTGGGCCGGCTTGGGGAGCAGCTGGCTGGCCCGCACCACCGCGTAGTGGGCCAGTCCGCCGAAGTTCGTCTCGAAGCCCCAGATCCGCTGCTCGGCGCCGAGCATGCCGTCGGCGTGGGTGGCGGGTTCCTGGTCGTCCACCTGGACGCAGCTGACGACAACATGGTCGCCCACCCCCCAGCGCCGTACACCGGCGCCGGTGCGGACGATGACTCCGGCGGCATCCGAACCGACGACGTGCTGCGGCAGATCGTGCCGGGCGGCGGAACCGCCCTGACGGCCGAGCTTCCGCAGGAAGTTGAAGGTCGGCACCGGCTCGAAGGTCGCCGACCACACGGTGTTGTAGTTGATCGAGCTGGCCATCACCGCGATCAGCACTTCGTCCACGGCCAGTTCCGGCATGGGCACCGGGCCGGCCCGCAAGGTACGGCGAACGTCTCTGTCGGAGGCGTCACCGAACACGTCCAGGTCCTCCGCGCGCAGGTGGACGGCGGTGTACTCACTGGGCAGGGGTTCCTTCGCCAGCCGTTCCGGGGGCGCGCCGGCGAGCACCGCTTCGGCCAAGGGGTCCATGGGGGGCTCCTCAATTGTCATCGCTGGTGGCCCGAGGGCGGGCACGGACGGGCCGTGGGACGGCCGGAGGTGAGACGACGGCTACGGGGGGAAGGGTCGCCGGGCAGTCGCAGCGGGCGGGCCGGCAGGCGAGATCACCGGTGTGCCCTGCCGTGGTACGGGCTTTTGCCGTCCGGCCGGACGGCCCTCGTACCGCGTGATGGTGCCAACGCTAGGGGGGCCGCGGAGGGCTGCCAACCCTTAAAGACAGCCCCCTACCTGCGTCCCATTGGGCTGGGAGGGGTGGGGTGAGGGGATGAGCCCGACAGCTGATCACCCGGACGCGGCCCGGGGTACGGAGACCGGTGGCAGGCGTGCCCACAGTTCGCCGACCAGTTGTCGGCCGACCATGTCGAGGCCTGTCCGCTCCGCCTCGGCGAGGGCCGCGACGAGTCCCGCGCGGTCGTCGTCCGTCCAGTTCACGGTCGGCCAGTGCGGCAAGTACGTCCACTCCGGTTCCCCTGGCTTGAACGGCCGCCCGTTCCGGTCGAGGGTGTGCAGATACCACCGGAGCAGGCAGCGCAGTGTTTCCACCTGGTGATCGAGGCACTCCTCGTCGTCGGCGCGTTCGCGGGCGTACGCCCGCACCAGGGCGTCCAGGTGGTAGCGGGCCTGGTCGTGCTCGCGCAGCAGATGTGCGTCGACCAGCACGTCGAGTACGTCCTCGGCGTTCTCCTCGGAGCAGTTGAGCAGTGCCGCAGCCGTCTCACGGCGGACGTACGACATGTTGCCGACGCCGAGCCTGCGGAATGCCGCCGCGAGGTCGATGCCGTGCACGGACCGGTCGCGCAGGGTGGCGTACCCGGCGTCCAGGCCGGTTCGCACCGTCAAGTCACCGAGGTGCAGTTCGTCGAGCAGCCGTCGCTGTTCGAGCAGGCGGTGGGCCAGGGCGCCGAGGCTGCGGCGCGGTCGTGCGCGGAGGCGGCAGCCGACGATGCGCAGGGCCAGCGGCATACCGGCGCAGGCGACGACGAGCCGGCGGGCGGCCGATCGTTCGGCGTCGATCCGCCGACGGCCGGTGATCCGTTCCAGCAGCTCCAGCGAGGCGTCCTCGTCGAGTGCGTCCAGCGCGACGCCGTGTGCTCCTTCGAGGTCGGCGAGGCGGTGGCGGCTGGTGACGATCACCCGGCTCCCGCCGCTGCCGGGGATGAGCGGGCGGACCTGTGCGGCGTTCATGGCGTCGTCCAGCACGATGAGCATCCGGCGGTCGGCGACCAGGGACCGGAAGAGGGAGATCCGGTTGGCCATGGTCTTCGGCACCGCGACATCGGGCACCCCCAGCCCGACGAGTAGCCGCGTGAGGACCTCCTCGGGTTGCGCGAGATGTCCGGTGCTGCCCTCCAGGTCCGCGAAGACCTGCCCGTCGGCGAAGTCGGCGCGGACGGAGTGAGCCGCGTGCAGTGCCAGTGCGGTCTTGCCGATTCCGCCGGCGCCGGTGACCACCACCGTCGTGGCCGGACCCGCGGCGGGTGCCTCGCCACGCAGCAGCCGTCCCAGCTCGGCGGTCTCGTGGGTGCGGGCGGTGAAGTCCGTGACGCCCTGGGGCAGTTGGGCGGGTGTCGGCCAGCCCGGCCAGGACCGGCTGGGTCCGCCCCACGCTTCCCGGCGTTCTTCGGACTCGCACCGGTGCTGCGGCGGCTCGACGTCGGCCCGCAGTATGCGCCGCTGGACGGCCCGTAATTCGGAGCCGGGCTCGGTCCCGAGCTGGTCGATCAGCGCGGCACGGGTCCGCTGGAACAGGTCGAGGGCCTCCGGCTGCTGACCGGAGCGGAACAGCGCCAGCATGAGGCGGCCGATGAGTCCTTCGTGGAGCGGGTGTTCCCGCGCCATCTGCCACAGTTCGGGCAGTATCTCGGCGTGGCGCTGCAGTTCGAGGTCCAGGTCCACACGCCAGATGCGGGTCTGCAAGTGGAGTCGCTGTAGATGCGAGGCCTCCACGTCGTGGAGGGTGCGCGAGGGCACATCCATCAGCGGGTCGTGTCGCCACAGGGCGAGCGCCTTGCGGAGTTCCTCGACGGCTTCCGAGGTCTTGCCCGCCTCGGCCAGGGCGCCGGCCGCCTTTCGGTGGGCGGTGAACCGTCCCAGGTCGGTCTCGTCCTCCTCCAGCTCGATCAGATAGCCGGGCGCGCGGGTGGTGATTCTCGCCCTCCCGGCGTTGCCCAGGACCTGACGCAGCCTCATGACGTAGGTACGGATCGTGGCGGCGGCGCTGGGCGGCGGGGTGCCGTCCCAGACGAAGCTGGCGATGTTGTCCACCGGGACCACTCGGTTCGCGTTGAGCACGAGGGCGGCGAGGATCACCCGCTGCCTCGGGGCGGGGACCCTCAACTCGTTCCCGCCCGACCGGATGACCAGGGGACCTAGCAACAAGAACTCCATGAACTGCTCACCCTCACGAAAAACATGATGCGATTTCCGCCGGTCGCGCGGTCCCCCTTGGCACGCTGCGCACGCACCACACGACCGGAACAGCGGGCGGAACCTTTCTTCTCACAGCCGTCACCCCTGTCCGGGTGCCGGGGCGGGCAGCACGACGGCGGCGAGGGACAACCCGTCCCGCACCAGCCAGCGGCCGGAGAGTTCCGTCAGTCTGCGAGGACCGGGCACCAGGAGCCGGGCGGCGAAGACGCCCGACGCGTACCCCGGGGTGAGTTCCCGGGGGTGAAAGGTGACGGTGGCCTCGTCGAATTCCAGTTCCCGGCCCGTGAGCGGGTGCCAGACCTTGAAGACAGCTTCCTTGGCGCCGAACAGGAGCCGGTCCCACCACACGCCGGTACCACTGCCGGCACCGGCGATCCAGGAGAGTTCCTCGGGCCGGGCCACGGCTTCGAGCACCCCGTCCGGCAGGGCTTGGTGGGGCTCGGCGTCGATCCCCACGGCGGCGATGTCGGCCGCACGGGCAACGGCGGCGGCACGGTAGCCGGCGCAGTGCGTCATGCTGCCGACCACGCCGTCCGGCCACTGCGGCGCCCCGCGGTGCCCCGGGACGACGGGGGCCGGATCCAGGCCGAGCTGCGCCAGGGCGCGGCGGGCGCAGGCCCGTACGGTGGTGTACTCCCGGCGGCGCTTGTCCACCGCGTCACCGAGAGCCGCATCCTCCTCCGGGAACAAGCGGGTGTCCGTGAGGTCCTCCCGGGCCCAGGCCGAGGCGGTGGCGGCAGGCAGAAGCTGGTCGATCACGAGGGTGTCACCGCCGGAAGTATCTGGCGCAGGACGCCGCGGGGCATCCCGCGCTGCCGGTGCTCGCGGGGATAGCCGACCGAGACCTCCTCGAACCGGACTCCGTCGTGCCAGGTGGTACGGGGTATGTGCAGATGCCCGTAGACCACGGCCATGGCGTTGAACCGCACGTGCCACTTGGCGGTCTGTTCGGTTCCGCACCACTGGGCGAATTCCGGATGGAACAAGACCCTTGTCGGGTCCCGCACCAGCGGGTAATGGTTGACCAGCACGGTCGGCAGGTCCACATCGCGCTCGGCGAGCCGGCGCTCCGTCTCCGCCAGCCGGGCGTGGCACCACGCCTCGCGGCTCGGGTACGGATCGGGGTGCAGGAGCATCTCGTCGGTGCACACCACCCCGGCCTCGTACGCCTCGGCCAGCGCCTGCTCCTTGGTCGTGGCGGTGGGGGTCCGGAAGCTGTAGTCGTACAGAACGAAGAGGGGGGCGATCGTGACAGGACCGCCCGGTCCGTCCCACACGGGGAAGGGGTCCTCCGGGGTGAGCACCCCGAGCCCGCGGCAGATGTCGACGAGGTGGAGGTAGCGTTCCTCGCCGCGCATCTGGACCGGATCGCTCGGCGGGGTCCAGAGCTCGTGGTTTCCAGGGGCCCAGATCACAGTGTCGAATCGTTCCCGCAATAACTTCAGCGCCCACGTGAAGTCCTCGGTAATCTCCCCGACGTCGCCGGCCACGATGAGCCAGTCGTCGTCGGAATGGGGACGCATACCGGCCACGATCCGCCGGTTCTCCGGATACGCCACATGAAGATCGCTTGTCGCCATGAGCCTGCCTGATGGGGGTCCGGAAGATCTCATGGAGCACTTTCTACCGGCTGCCGTCCGCCCCGACGCAGCGTATCTGGGGTGGCACGGGAGAACACTGGGGGCTGTAGGGGGTGGCTAGGGGTGGCCGCTGCCAGGCCGGGCTGCCTAACCTCCGTTACCGTGCCGACAGGCGCATGACCTACTCGACGGAGGACGAGCGGACGATGGATCGTTGCGCCGACGAACCGGACCTGTGGCTCCGGTGCTTCGCGGCTGCTCCCGAGGCCCGGACACGGCTGGCCTGTTTCCCCCATGCCGGCGGATCGGCGAGTTCCTTCCATGCCATGTCGGGTGCGCTGCCGCCGACGGCGGAAGTGCTGGCCGTGCAGTACCCGGGCAGACAGGACCGGCGGGCCGAGGAGTGCATCGACAACGTCCCGGAACTGGTCGACCGACTGCTGCCGGCCCTGACGGCACGGGACGATGACCGGCCGCTGGCGCTGTTCGGCCACAGCATGGGCGCCACCCTCGCCTACGAGGTCGCACGCCGGCTGGAGGAGCGCGGTGGGGCCGCCGGTCCGGTCACCGTGTTCCTCTCCGGGCGCCGCGCACCGCGCTTCGAGCGCAGTGAGTACATCCACCAACGCGACGACCAGGGAATTCTGCGGGAGCTGGAGCTGCTGGGCGGCTCCGCCGCCGTGGCGCTGGCCGATCCGGAGATCCTCCAGATGGTCATGCCCGCCATCCGCGGCGACTATCGCGCGGCGGAGACGTATGTGCATGTGCCGGGACCACCCCTGCGCTGCCCGGTCGTGGCACTGACCGGGGACGCCGACCCGCGCGCGTCCGTCCAGGAGGTCGAGGCGTGGAGCGAGTACACCGAAGGGCCGTTCGCCATGCATGTCTTCAAGGGCGGTCACTTCTTTCTCAATGATCATCCGGAAGCGGTGCACAGCACCGTCCGCGACCATCTGAGCTCGCTCCCGGTCTTCGGTGCGGGCACCTGTTAGGCCGAGACGGAGGGGGCGTCATGCCCGGAGCTGACATCGGAGAACTGCTCGGCACCGTCGACCGGCTGGCCCGCTGCGTCGACTCACTGCGATCTTCCAGGCTCGGCGAGCCGACCGCGTTCCTCAGACTGGTCGACGACGTGGAGCGGCTGCGCGTCAGTGTCTCCGCGATCATGGGTGAACTCGTCGGCGGCACGCCGACACACCCGCCGACGGGCGAACGGTCCGCCGTGGAGGTGTCCGACGCTCCCTACGACGCCGGCCTGTGGCACGGCGCCGACGACGAGGGCGTGGGCGGCCACCGCCCTCAGATTTCCCCCCGCCTCGGGCCCGCCGGGACCTGAGCACGCGCAGGGCCGAGCGGGCCGCGCGCGAGCCCGGTCCAAGCGTGCCCGCGCGCGGGCACGCCCCCTGACTTCTCGTCCGGCGCTGCCCTGCTCCCGCACGAACCCCCGGGTGACTCAAGCTCCGGGGCGACCGCACCGGCACGCCCCGCCGCCAGGGCTTCCCAGCGCTTGGCCGCACCGCCTCCCAAGGGCGCCGACTCGCAGCCGACCGGCCGCGAAGAGCATCGGCTCCGACGCACACCGACTCCCACCGGGACGGAGACTCACCCATGGCTGAGCAGATCGGCATGACCCCGCAGCTTCTCAAGTACGTGAGGGACAGCTCGCTCCGCGAGGACGACATTCTGCGCGAGTTGCGCGAGGTGACCGCCGGGCTGCCCGCCGGCACCGCCATGCAGGCGCCGGCCGAGGAGGGGCAGCTGCTCGCGTTGCTGGTCCGCCTCACCGGGGCGGCCGCGGTTCTGGAGATCGGCACCTTCACCGGCTACAGCACGCTGTGCATGGCCCGTGCCCTGCCTGTCGGCGGAAGGCTGGTGACCTGCGACATCACCGACCGGTGGCCGGCGATCGGCGCGGAGTACTGGAAGCGGGCCGGTGTGGACTCCGTGATCGACCTGCGGGTGGGTGACGCGGCGGAGACCCTGGAGGGGCTGCTCGCCGACGAGGGCCCGGGCATCTTCGACCTGGTGTTCGTAGACGCAGACAAGGCGAACTACCCACGGTACTACGAGCTGTCCCTGGAACTGCTCAGGCCCGGCGGCCTGATCGTGGTGGACAACACGCTCTTCTTCGGCCGGGTCGTCGACCCGGAGTTCACGGACGCCGACACGATCGGCGTCCGTGAACTCAACGCCCGGCTGCGCGGGGACGAGCGGGTGGAGCTGAGCATGCTCACCATGGCCGACGGCATCACGCTCGCACGGCGCAAGGAACTCTGACGGCACAAGGACGTCTGACCCCGCCGCGCGCTTCGGCGCGGCGGGGTCAGACGCGCGCTCCCGCGCGGCGAGGTCCCGTGTGGCGGGGTCACGCCCCGGCCACCACCGAGGTACCGGCGGCGGGCCGCACGGCCAGGTCGGGCGCAATCAGCCGGATCGTCGTGGAGGGGGGCTGAGGTGCCGCGGCAAGGTGCAGCCGCTCGACCTCTCCCCCCTCGCCGTCTTCTCCTCCCCCGGTCTCCGCATCTGTCGTCGGTACGGCGTCCCGGCAGGCGCAGGGCTGCTCGTCGAATCCCGCGAACCGGTAGGCGACTTCCATCATGCGGTTGCGGTCCGTCCTGCGGAAGTCGGCCACCAGATGGACCCCGGCCGCGGCGGCCTCGTCGACCAGCCAGCCCAGGATGACCGATCCGGCTCCGAAGGACACCACTCGGCAGGACGTGGCGAGCAGCTTCAGGTGCCATACGGCCGGATGTTTCTCCAACAGCATCACGCCGACGGCTCCGTGCGGTCCGAACCTGTCGGTGAGGCTGGTGACCAGGACCTCGTGGCCGGGATCGGCCAGCAGGTCGCGCAGCGTCCGGTCCGAGTAGTGCACCCCGGTGGCGTTCATCTGGCTGGTGCGCAGGGTGAGTTCCTCGACCCGGGTGATCTCCTCCTCGGTGGCCCGCCCGATGCGCATCACCAGGTCGAGGGAGCGCAGGAACTCCTCGTCCGGGCCCTCGAAGGCGGACCGTTCGGTCTCCCTCCGGAAACCGGCCTGGTACATCTCCCGCCGGCGCCGGGAGTCCACCGTGCTGACCGCGGGACTGAACTCGGGCAGGCCGGTGAGGGCGAGCGCCTCCTCGGCCGGGTAGCAGCGTACGTCCGGGAGGTGGTAGGCCACCTCGGCCCGCTCGGCGGGCTGGTCGTCGATGAAGGCGATGGTCCGGTGGGCGAAGTTCAGGCCGTCGGCGATCCGCCTGACTGCCTCGGACTTGGGGCCCCAGCCGATCTCGGGCCGTACGAAGTACTCGGCGATGCCCAGCTCTTCCAGGCGTGCCCAGGCCAGGTCGTGGTCGTTGCGGCTGCAGAGGGACTGCAGGATGCCGCGCGAGTCGAGTTCGATGATCGCCGCACGTATTCCGTCGGACAGCCGTACCTCTGCGTCTTCCAGGAGCGTGCCCTGCCAGAGGGTGTTGTCGAGATCCCAGACCAGGCACTTCACCATGGCCGGCACGTCGGCACCGGTCTTGTCGCTCATGACGGCTCCACAGTTGTCAACGCGTGTTGGGCGAGCATCAGTTCGCACATCTCGTTGCTGCCTTCGATGATTTCCATCAGTTTGGCGTCCCGGTAGGCACGGGCCACCGGATGGCCGTCCTGGGCTCCCGCCGACGCCATGACCTGTACGGCCGCGGCGGCGCCGCGGGCCGCGTGGCCGGCGCTGACGTGTTTGGCGAGGATGGTGGAGATCACCATGTCCGGGGACCCGTTGTCCCAGCAGTGGCTGGCGTGTTCACATGCGCGGGCGGCGACCTGTTCCGCGACGAACAGGTCGGCCAGGTGCTTGGCGACGAGCTGATGGCGGGCCAGCGGCTGCCCGAACTGCGTCCGGGACGAGGCGTGTTGCGTGGTCGCGGCCAGACAGGCGCGCAGGATCCCGACGCACCCCCAGGCGACCGACATCCGCCCGTAGGCCAGGGCGGTGGTCACCAGCAGCGGCAGGGACAGGCCCTCGCCCCCCAGCACGCTGTCGGCCGGGAGGCGTGCGGAGTCGAGGCGGACCTCGGCGTGTCCGGCGGCACGGCAGCCCAGTGGATCGGCGACCCGTCGCACGTGGACACCGGGTGCCTGGGCGGGCACCACCACTGCGGCGCCGCCGTCCCCCAGCCGTCCGAAGACGACGAGCAGATCGGCGTAGTGAGCGGCCGTCATCCAGACTTTGTGGCCGTCAACCACGATGCTGTCGCCGTCGACGGTGATCCGGGTGTCGATGCCGGACAGGTCGCTGCCGGCCTGGGTCTCGCTGAAGCCGACGGCGGCCAGCTCGCCCGAGGTAAGGCGGGGCAGCAGGTCGCGGCGCTGCGCCTCGGTGCCCAGTCGTTCGATGGTCCAGGCGGCCATGCCCTGGGAGGTCATGACGCTGCGCAGCGAACTACACAGGCTGCCGACGTGGGCGGTGAACTCGCCGCCGATGCGGCTGTCCCAGCCCAGGCCGCCGTACTCGGTGGGCACGCCGGTGCACAGCTGCCCGGCGGCGCCGAGCTTTCTCAGCAGTTCGGCGGGGAGCAGGCCCGACCGGTCCCAGTCACCGGCCCGGTCACCGACCAGGCCGGTGACCGAGGCCGTCGCCTCGGCGAGGCGGTCACTCACCGCCGTCCCCGGCGGCCGCTCGCAGACGGCGGACCAGGGCCGCCATGCCGGTGACGGTACGGAAGTTGTCCAGCCGCAGGTCGGCGCCCCGGATCGCGATGCCGTACGACTTCTCCAGATGGACGACGAGTTCCATGGCGAACAGGGAGGAGAGCCCGCCAGACGCGAAGAGGTCCGTGTCCTCCTCCCATACGGTCTTGGTGCGTACATGAAGGAAGTCCAGGAGTTCCTTCTCCACGGTCGCCTCGGATGGCATGGTCATGACCTTCACCCCTCGTATACGTAGAAACCACGGCCGGACTTCCGGCCGATGTCGCCTGCCCGGACCTTCCCCAGAAGCAGGTCGCAGGGACGGCAACTGCCGTCCCCAGTGCGCTCGTACAGCACGTTCAGCGAGTCGACGAGGTTGTCGATGCCGATCAAGTCCGCGGTGCGCAACGGACCCGTGGCGTGCCCCAGGCAGCCCTGCATGAGGGCGTCGACGTCCTCGGCGGTCGCCGTGCCCTCCTCCACCACCCGGGCCGCGTCGTTGATCATCGGGTGGAGGACCCGGCTGGTCACGAAGCCGGGGGCGTCGCGCACCACGACGGCCTGGCGGCGGAGGGTGGTCAGCAGGGCCCGTACGGCGTCCATGGCCGCTTCGCCGGTGCGGGCACCGCGAATGACCTCGACCGTGCGGATGAGATAGGACGGATTCATGAAATGCGTGCCGACGAGTTCCGCCGGACGCACGGCCGCCGAGGCCAGTTCGTCAATGGGAATGGACGACGTGTTGGACACCAGGAGAGTACCAGGTGAAACGGCGGCGGAAACCTCCGCGATCACTTTCTCCTTCAGCTCCGCGATTTCCGTGACGGCCTCGATGACGGCAGTGGAACCGGCCGCGTCGGACACCGAATCGCTGATGACGAGTTCCCCGGCGGGAAGGTCGTCCGGCAGCGCGCCCATCAGCAGCGCCAGCCGCAGTTCGTGTGCGATCCGGGCGTCCGCCGCTTCGCGTTTGGCCTGGTCGACGTCGACGAGCGTGACCGGCACACCGTGCCCGACCGCCAGCGCGGTGATGCCGACGCCCATGACGCCGGCCCCCAGGACGGTGATGCGAGGCGCTTTCGCCGCGCCACCGTAATTGTTTTCCGACATTTCACTCCACTTCATTTCTCACGGGTTCCCGAGATTCTTCACGGTTTCCCGAAGCTCATTCCGCAATGGCCGACTCAAGCCATCCAGTGACGGCTTCGACGGTCGTTTGCAAGTGCTGTTCCATCATTGACCAGTGATTCCCGGGAACGTCCAGGACGGAATGCGCGGACTGCCATGAGGCCCGCCAGTCGATGTCACTGTCCGGTGTCGGCTCCGCCAGCGGTTGCGAGGCGCGGACCAGCAGGACGGGAGCCTTGACGGGGGGCGGCACCCAGTCGTCGAGGAGCTGGAAGTACCGGCCCATCGCGGTCAGCCGGGTGCCGTCCATGGGGGCCGCCCGGTCCTCGCGCTCGAACATGCCGCTGACCAGTACGTCGTCGAACTGGGTCATCGCGTCGTCCCCGGACAGATAGGTGTCCAGCAGCACCACCGCGGCCGGGCCGGCCCCGAGTGCTTCCAGGCGGGCGGCCGCGGCGTGGGCCAGGGTGCCGCCCGACGAGGACCCGAGCAGCACCTTCGGACGGTCGCCCAGGCGCCGCAGGAGGACCTCGGTCTGGAAGTCCAGCAGGGCGGACATGTCGGCGGGCAGCGGCTCGTCGGGAGCGAAACCCGGCGCGTCCAGCGCGCTGACCCCGTACCGGCCCTCGAAGGCGGACGCGAAGCGGCTGTACTGATGCGCTCCCCCCAGCGCCACCACGGAGGCGAAGCAGACCAGTTCCGGCGCGTCGTCGCGGACGTGCAGCCGCAGGAGTTCCGGCCGTCGTTCGGTCGAGCGCAGCAGGCCGGCGCCGGACCGGAAGTCGGGGCGGAGCCTCGCGGCCTGCTGGAGGATCTGGATGCCGTCGTGGATCCGGCCCACCTCGCAGGCCTGCCGGAACAGGGCGCTGACGGGGTCGTGTTGCGGTTCGCCGGCCGGCTGCCCGGCTCCGGGAACGGCACTCCGGGCCAGTTCCGCCCGCAGGTGCTCGGCCAGCCGGGACGGGGTTCCGCAGTCGAGTACGGCGGTGGGGCGCAGCCGCAGGTCGAGAGCCGCCGCGAGGCGGTTGCGCAGTTCGACGGCGGTCAGCGAGTCGAAGCCGGTCTCCAGGAAGGCGTCGCGCGGGGACAGCGCGTCCGAGTCGGTGTGGCCGAGCACCTCGGCCGCCTGCGTCCGCACCAGCCGCAGCAGGATCTCGCTCTGCTCGGTCTCCGAGGCGGCGGCCAGCCGTGGCCGCAGCGACGCGTCGCGGTCCGGGCCGCGGCGGCGGGCCGCGGGTGTCCGGATCAGCGAGCGCAGCAGGTGCGGCACCGGGCCGCCGCGCTGGGCTTGCAGGTCCAGGCCCACGGGTACGAGTACGGGGTCGTCCCCCGCCAGTGCCGCGTCGAACAGGGACAGGCCCTCCTCGGTGGGCAGGGCGCGCACCCCGCCACGCGCCATCCGCCGCAGGTCCGTGTCGGTGAGGGCGGCGGTGAGGGCGGTGCGCTGCTCCCACAGGCCCCAGGCCAGGGACGTGCCGGGCAGCCCCGCCCGGCGGCGGGCGGCGGCCAGGGCGTCGGTGAAGGCGTTGGCGGCCGCGTAGGCGGCCTGGCCGGGGCTGCCGAAGACACCGGCGGAGGAGGAGAACAGGACGAACGCCGTCAGGTCGTGGTCCCGGGTCAGCTCGTGCAGGTTCCAGGCGCCGTCGGCCTTGGGGCGCAGCACGGCCGCCAGGCGCTGCGGGGTGAGCGCCTCCAGCAGCCCGTCGTCCAGCACGCCGGCCGTGTGCACCACGGCGCGCAGCGGGCGCTCCGGGGGGATCGCCGCGAGCACCCCGGCCAGCGCCTCCCGGTCGGCCACGTCGCAGGCCACGACGGTGACCTCGGCTCCCGCCGCGCTCAGTTCGTCCGCGAGATCGGCGATGCCGTCGGTGGCGGCGCCCCGGCGGCCGAGCAGCAGCAGGTGCCGTACTCCATGGGTGGTGACCAGGTGCCGGGCCATCAGTCCGCCCAGGGTGCCTCCGCCGCCGGTGACCAGGACGGTGCCCGCAGGGTCGAACGGGGCGCCCAGGTCGGCCGGGTCCGGGGCGGCGGGCGGGCGGACCAGGCGAGGTGCGTACAAGGTGCCGTCGCGCAGGGCCAGTTGGGGTTCGCCGTCGGCCAGGGCGGTGGTGAGGGCGGCCTCGACACCGTCGCCGCCGTCGGTGTCCAGCAGTACGAATCGGCCGGGGTGCTCCAGCTGGGCCGTGCGCAGCAGACCCCAGACGGCGGCGCCCGCGAGGTCCGCGGGGGTGCCGTCGAGGTCGACCGCGCCACGGGTGAGCAGCACGAGGGGCGTATCGGCGAACCGGGGCTCCGCGAGCCAGCGTTGGAGCAGGTCCAGTGCCGCGCCCACGGCGGCGCGGGCCGCCTCGGGGCCCGGGCCGCCGGCGGGCGGGCAGGAGGCCAGCACCGCGTCGGAGGTTCCGGGCAGGTCGGCGAGGTCCGGGCAACGTTCGGCCAGGAAGCCCGTCGGCAGCAAGTCGTCGTGGGAGGTTCCGAGCACGCTCCAGGTTCCGGCGGACGGCTCGGCGGAGGGCAGCGGCGTCCAGTCGAGGCGGAACAGCGACCGCTCGGGTGCGGCGGGGGCGCCCGCCGCCGACCGCAGGGTCAGTGCGCCGACCGTCACGACCGGGCGCCCGGTGCGGTCGCTGACCCGCACCGATACGGCGTCGCCGCCCTGCGGGGCGGGCCCCAGCACCACCCGCAGGACCGGGTCGGCCGCCGGGGCGACCATCACGTCGTGCCACGAGAACGGCAAAGGCACGCCCCCCGTACGGCCCCCGCCGTCCGCTCCGGAGGCGCCGCCCCAGGTGTCGTCGGGACGCAGAGCGACCGTCTGCAGCGCGGCGTCGAGCAGGGCCGGGTGGACCGCGAAGCCGCTCTCTCGTGTCCCCGGCGCCGACTCGGGCAGGACCACCTCGGCGTGGATCTCCTCGCCGATCCGCCAGGCGGCGCGCAGGCCTTGGAAGAGCGGGCCGTAGTGGACGCCGGCCGCCTCGAAGTCCGCGTACAGGCTGTCGACGTCGAGCCGTTCGGCGCCGTCGCCGGGCGGCCACCGCCCGGGGTCACCGGGTGCCGGTACGGGGGCCTCGGCGAGGGTGCCCGCCGCATGGCGTACCCACGGTTCGGCGGACTCGGGGTCGTCGGGGCGGGAGTGCAGCGCGACCGCTCGGCGCCCGCCGGGGTCCGGCGGGTCCACGGTCAGCCGGAGCTGCCGCGCGCCGCCGGCGGAGAGCACCAGCGGCGCGGCCAGGGTGAGTTCCTCCATCACCGCGCAGCCGACGTGAGCGGCGGCGTGGGCGGCCATCTCCACGTAGGCGACGCCGGGCAGCAGTACCGTGCCGGAGACCGCGTGGTCGGCCAGCCAAGGATGGGTGCGCAGCGAGAGCCGCCCGGTGAAGAGCACGCCGTCGCCGTCCGGCAGGTCGACGGCGGCGGCAAGGAGCGGATGGCCGGTGTCCGCCTGGCCGGCCGACTCGGGGTCCCCGGCGTGCGCGGGTACGTCGAGCCAGTAGTGCGTGCGCTGGAAGGCGTACGTCGGCAGGTCGGTGCGGCGCGCCCCGGTGCCGTCGAACGCCCGCCGCCAGTCGACGCCCACTCCGTTCGCGTGCGCCTCGCCCAGCGCCAGCAGCATCCGGTTCAGGCCGCCCTCGTCGCGCCGCAGGGTGCCCAGCACCACGGTGTCGTCGGCACCGGCATCGGCGGCGGTGTCGCCGACACCGTAGGTGAGCAGCGGGTGCGGGCTCACCTCGATGAAGGTACGGTGCCCGGCGTCGAGGAGCAGGCGTACGGCGTCGTGGAAGCGGACGGTCTGCCGGAGGTTTCGGTACCAGTAGTCGTGGGTGAGGTCGCCGGCACCGATCCAGTCGGCGTCCACCGTGGACACCAGGGGCACGGCGGGGGCGCCGGGGGCAAGACCGGACAGGTCCTCGCGCAGCCGGTCCCGTACGGTGCTCACGTCGTCGGAGTGCGAGGCGTAGTCCACCGGGATGCGCCAGGCCATGACGCCCTCGGCGGCGAGTTCGTCAACGAGGGCCCCGACCTCGTCGCCAGGTCCGGCGACGACCAGCACACGCGGGCCGTTGACGGCGGCGACCGTCACCTTGCCCGAGTGGCGTTCCAGGTACGGGGCGAGTTCGGCGGGCGAGAGCACCACGGTGGCCATGCCGCCGCCACCGGCCAGCCCGGCCAGCGCCCGGCTGCGCAGCGACACCACCCGGGCCGCGTCCTCCAGGCTCAGAGCGCCCGCGACGCAGGCGGCGGCGACCTCACCCTGGCTGTGGCCGATGACGGCCGCGGGCTCGACGCCGTACGACCGCCAAAGCGCCGCCAGCGAGACCGTCACGGAGAACAGGACGGGCTGGAGCACATCCACCCGGTCCAGCGTCGGCGCGCCCGGCGCGCCGCGCAGCACCGCGCTCGCCGGCCAGTCGGTGTAAGGCGCGAGTGCGCGTTCGCAGTCCGCCACGCGTGCGGCGAACTCGGGTGATTCGTCGAGCAGTTGCGCGGCCATGCCGGGCCACTGGGAGCCCAGTCCGGGGAAGACGAAGACGGCCTTGCGTCCCGGCTGCGCGCGAGCGGTGACGACCGCCGGGTCGGGCCGTCCGGCGGCCAGAGCGGCCAGGCCGGACAGCAGGGCGAGGCGGTCGTCGCCGACGACGACGGCGCGGTCGGCGAACCTGGACCTGCCGGTGGCCAGCGAGAAACCGACGTCCAGGGGGCGCACCTGCGGGGCGTCGGCCAGATGGGCGTGCAGCGCGGCGGCCTGGCCGCGCAGCGCCGCCTCGCCCTTGGCGGAGAGCAGCCAGGCGACGGGGCTGGAGGGCGCGTCCACGGCCGGTGCCTGGGCTTCGGTCGTTTCCGCGGCCTTGGCCGGAGCGTGGCCTTCGGCCGGTGTCCCGTCCAAGGCCGGAACCTGGCGTTCGGCCGATGTCGCACCGTCGGCGGGTGTCCCGCCGACGACTGATGCCGCGCCGTCGGCCCGTGCTCCGGGTTCCGCCGGTGGCTGGGGTGCCGCCGGTGCCTCTGTTTCGGCGGGCGGGGCTTCCAGGACGGCGTGGGCGTTGGTGCCGCTGGCGCCGAAGGAGGAGACGCCGGCGCGGCGCGGGTGACCGTTGTCCGGCCAGAGGGTGGCGTCGGTGAGCAGGGCGATGTTGCCCTCGCTCCAGTCCACCTGTGGAGTGGGACGGTCGATGTGCAGGGTGCGGGGCAGCACGCCGTGGCGCATTGCGAGCACCATCTTCATGACGCCGCCGACCCCGGCGGCGGCCTGGGTGTGGGTGAGGTTGGACTTGAGCGAGCCGACCAGCAGTGGCCGGTCCGCCGGGCGGTCCTGGCCGTAGGTGGCCAGCAGCGCCTGGGCCTCGATGGGGTCGCCGAGTCTGGTGCCGGTGCCGTGCGCCTCCACCGCGTCGACCTCGGCGGGTGACAGGCCGGCAGCTGCCAAGGCCTGCTGGATCACCCGTTGCTGGGAGGGGCCGTTGGGCGCGGTCATGCCGTTGCTGGCGCCGTCTTGGTTGACCGCCGAGCCCCGGACCAGGGCCAGCACCTGGTGGCCGTTGCGGCGGGCGTCCGACAGCCGCTCCAAGAGCAGGACGCCAACCCCTTCGCCGAACCCGGCGCCGTCGGCGGCCGCGGCGAACGACTTGCTGCGGCCGTCGGGCGCCAGGCCGCGCTGGCGGCTGAACCCGACGTACAGGCTCGGGGTGGACATCACCGTGACGCCACCCGCCAGGGCGAGGGTGATCTCGCCCGCCCGCAGCGCCTGGCAGGCCAGGTGGAGGGCGACCAGCGACGACGAGCACGCGGTGTCGATCGTGACGGCCGGCCCCTCCAGGCCGAGGGTGTAGGCGATGCGGCCGGTGACCACACTGGGCACGGTGCCGGTGCCGATGAACGCCTCGACGTCCTCCGGCATCCGGGTCAGCCGTGCGCCGTACTCGTTGTACATGACACCCGCGTAGACGCCGGTGCGGCTGCCCCGCAGGGACAGCGGGTCGATGCCGCCGCGTTCGACGGCCTCCCAGCAGGTCTCGAGGAGCAGTCGCTGCTGGGGGTCCATGGCCAGCGCCTCGCGGGGCGAGATCCCGAAGAAGCCGGCGTCGAAGCCGCAGGCGTCGTGCAGAAAGCCGCCCTCCCGGGTGTTGGAGGTGCCCGGGGCGTCGGGGTCGGGGTCGTACAGTTCGGCGACGTCCCAGCCCCGGTCGGCGGGGAACTCGCTGACGGCGTCGCGTTCCTCGGCCAGCAGCCGCCACAGGTCCTCCGGGGTGCGGACCCCGCCGGGGTAGCGGCAGCTCATCGCGACGATGGCGACCGGTTCCCGGGACTCGTCGCGCAGCCGCACGTTCTCCCCGCGCAGCCGCTCGTTCTCCAGCAGGGAGGCGCGCAGCGCCTCGACCACCTTGTCCGTGGACATTCCTCTCCTCACATCCTGTTCCGGGCCGTTGCGCGGTCAGGCACTCTCGGTCCCCAGTGCCAGCCGTACGAGGCCGTCCACGTCCATCTCCTGGATGCCGGCCGCCCGCCCGGACGAGTCCGGTGCGCCGCCGTCGCGGTCCGACGGCCCGTCCCCGGCCAGCCGCAGCAGTGCCTCCAGCAGGCCGGAGCTGCGCAGCTTGTCCAGCGGGATGGTGGACAGGGTGCGGGTGATCTCGTCGTCGGCCAGGGCGGGCGCAGGGGCCTGTGCGGAGGTGGCCGGGGCGAGACGTTCGGCGCAGTACCCGGCGACGGCGGCCGGGCTCGGGTAGTCGAACACCAGGGTCGCGGGGAGCCGGAGGCCGGTCGCCGCGTTGAGCCGGTTGCGCAGTTCCACCGCGGTCAGCGAGTCGAAGCCGAGCTGCCGGAAGGCGCGTTCGGGGTCGACGGCCGACGCTCCGGCGTGGCCGAGCACGTCGGCGGCGTGCGCGCACACCAGGTCGGCCAGGACGGCACGGGCGTCGTCGGCGGCCAGACCTGCCAGCCTCCTGCGCAGCGCGTCGGCCCCGTCGGCGTCGCCGCCGATGGCCGCCGTCCGGCGTGCGGCGCCGCGTACCAGTGCCCGGAAGAGGGCGGGTACGGCGGCGGTGTCCGCCCTGGCCCGCAGCCTGGCCAGGTCGAGCCGGACCGGCACCAGAACGGCGTCGTCCCGTTCGAGGGCGGCGTCGAACAGGGTCAGGCCCTCGTCGGAGGTGAGCGCCCCCACGCCGCCGCGGGCGATGCGCCGCAGGTCGACCTCATCGAGGGTGCCGGTCAGGGTGGAGCGCTCGGCCCACATGCCCCAGGCCAGCGACTGGCCCGGCAGGCCCTGGGCGCGGCGGTGCTGGGCCAGCGCGTCCAGGAAGGCGTTGGCCGCGGCGTAGTTGCCCTGCCCGGAGCTGCCGACGGTGCCGGAGGCGGACGAGAAGAGCACGAAGGCGGCCAGCGGCAGGTCCCGGGTCAGTTCGTGCAGGTTGAGTGCGGCGTCCGCCTTGGGGCGCAGGACGTGGTCGAGGCGCTCGGGAGTGAGGGAGCCGATGACTCCGTCGTCCAGGACGCCGGCCGAGTGGACCACCGCGGTCAGCGGGTGGGCGTCGGGGATGCCCGCGAGCAGTCCGGCGAGCGCGTCCCGGTCGGCGGTGTCGCAGGCGGCGGTCTCCACCTGGGCGCCCAGGGTGGTGAGTTCGTCGACCAGGGCGGCCGCCTCGGGGGTGTCGGCGCCGCGCCGCCCGGTCAGCAGCAGGTGACGTACCCCGTGCTCCGTGACCAGGTGTCGGGCCACCAGCCCGCCGAGGACGCCGAAGGCACCCGTGACCAGCACCGTGCCCTCGGGGTCCCACGGCTTGACGGCGGCGCCGTCGGTGTCCGCCGCCGGTGTCCTGGTCAGGCGGGGCGCGAGCGTCCGTCCGTCACGCACCGCGAGCTGGGGTTCCGTGGCGGCCAGGGCGGCGGGCAGGGCCTTGAGGGCCTCGGCCGGGTCCTCGGCGTCGACGAGGACCAACCGGTCGGGGTGTTCGGACTGCGCGGAGCGCACCAGTCCCCACACGGCGGCTGCGGCCAGGTCGCCGATGTCCTCGCCGGGTGCGGTGGCGACACCGCCCCGGGTCATCAGGACCAGACGGGTGTCGGCCCAACGGTCGTCGGCCAGCCACGCCTGCAGCAGCCGCAAGGTGTCGGCGAGCGCGGTGCGGGCCGCGTCAGCGCTGTTCCCGCCGGGCGGGCAGGCCGTGACGACTACGTCGGGCACGGCGGCTCCCGACTCCACGGCGGCGGTGAGCGCTTCGAGGTCCTCGTGGGTCTCGGGCAGCAGGTACAGGGCGCCGAGCGCGGCCCACCGCCCGACGGGCGGCTCGGCGGTGGCGGGCAGGGCGGTCCAGTCGAGCCGGAACAGCGAGTCGCGCCCCTGGGCCGTGGCGCCGCGCAGGGCGTCCACGGCGATCGGGCGGATGGCCAGCGCGGCCACGTCGGCGACCGGTCGGCCGGCTGGGTCGGCGGCGGCCAGCGCCACCGAGCCCGTGTCGTCGTAGCTCAGCCGCACGCGCAGTTCGGTCGCCCCGGAGGCGTGCAGGCGTACGCCTTCCCAGGAGAAGGGCAGCCGGGCGGTGCCGGGCTCATCGGTCTGGTCGGCGCCGTCCGGGGTGGCCAGCCACAGGCCGTGCAGGGCGGCGTCCAGCAGCGCGGGGTGCAGGCCGAAGTCGGCGGCCCGGGTGTGCTGGTCCTCCGGCAGCCGGACCTCCACGTAGACGTCCTGGCCCAGGCGCCAGGCGGCGTGCAGGCCGTGGAAGGCGGGACCGTAGCCGTAACCGGCGTCCGCGAACCGCTCGTAGAGGCCGTCCACGGGCACGGGTTCCGCTCCGGCGGGCGGCCAGGCCGCGCCGTACGGGTGGGCCGTCGGGTGGTCGGACCCGGCGGGAGCGAGGACGCCGGTGGCGTGCCCTGTCCACGGGGTGCCGCTGCCGTCCTCGCCTCGGGAGAACACGCCGAGCGTGCGCCGTCCGGTGTCGTCGGGCGCGCCGACCCGCACCTGGATCTGGACGGCGGCGTCCCGGTCGAACACCAGCGGCGCCTGGAGGGTCAGTTCCTCGACCCGGGGGCAGTCCGCCTCGTCCCCGGCGCGTACGGCCAGTTCCACGAAGCCGGTGCCGGGCAGCAGGACCACGCCGGAGACCGCGTGGTCCGCGAGCCAGGGGTGGGTGCGTGTCGAGAGGCTGCCGGTGAGCACGAGGTCCCCGGTGTCGGCGACCTCGACGGCCGTGCCGAGCAGCGGATGACCGGTGGCGCCGGGCCCGCGGGGCGTCGCGGCGGGCGGCTGGATCCAGTAGCGGCGACGCTGGAAGGCGTACGTCGGCAGCTGGGCCCTGGTCTCGCCGGGGAACGCGGCCGTCCAGTCGACCACTCCGCCGCGCACCCACAGTTCGGCCGCCGACAGCAGGACGCGCCGCAGTCCGCCCTCGTCGCGGCGCAGGGTGCCGAGTACGACGGCCTCGCGCCCGGCGGCCTCGGCGGTCTCCTCGATGGCCATGGTGAGCACGGGGTGCGGGCTGACCTCGACGAAGGAGGTGAAGCCCTCGGCGGCCAGGGCGCGGACGGCGGGGTCGAAGCCGACGGTCCGACGCAGGTTGCGGTACCAGTAACCGGCGTGCATCTGGGCGGTGTCCAGCCAGCCTCCGTCCTCGACCGTGGAGTACAGCGGCACCTTGCTCGGCATCGGCCTGATGCCGGCGAGGGCGTCCATCAGTACTCCGTGGATCTCTTCGACGTGCTCGGAGTGCGAGGCGTAGTCCACGTCGATGCGCCGGGCTCGTACGCCCTTGGCCTCGCAGTCCGCGAGCAGGGCGGTGAGGGCGTCGGAGTCGCCCGCGACCACGGTGGTGGTGGGGCCGTTCAGCGCGGCGACCGACAGGGCGCCGGCCCAGCGGGCGAGGGCGGCCTGTGCCTCGTCGGCGGGGAGGGACAGCGAGGCCATGCCGCCGCGTCCGGCCAGCGCGTCGAGCGTCTTGCTGCGCAGGGCCACGACCTGGGCGCCGTCCTCCAGGGACAGCGCGCCCGCCACCACCGCGGCGGCGATCTCGCCCTGGCTGTGGCCCACGACGGCGTCCGGCACCACCCCGAACGACCGCCAGACCTCCGCCAACGACACCATCACCGCGAACAGCGCCGGCTGGACCACATCGACCCGGTCCCACGCACTGCCCGAGCGCACGGCGTCCAGCAAAGACCAGTCCACGAAGGGGGCCAGAGCCCGCTCGCACTCCTCCATCCGGGCCGCGAACACCGGCGACTCGTCCAGCAACTCCCGTGCCATACCGGCCCATTGGGAGCCCTGGCCGGGGAAGACGAAGACCGTGCGGCCCACGGTATCGGCGACGCCGCGTACGAGGTCGGGGGCGGTGCCGCCGTCGGCGAGCGCGGTCAGCGTGGCGGGCAGCGGGGTGCCGTCGCCGACGAGGACGGCGCGGTGCTCGAACGCGGTACGGGTGGCCAGGGCCCGGCCGATGCCGACGGGCTCGCTGTCCGGCGCCTCGGTGAGGTGGGCGGTCAGCCGCTCGGCCTGGCCGCGCAGGGCGTCCGGGGACTTCGCGGACAGCGGCCAGGCGACGGACTGGGCCGGAATGGTGTCGGAGTCGACCGGCACGTGCCCGGTCTCCTCCGGCGCCTCTTCCAGGATCGCGTGCACGTTGGTGCCGCTCATGCCGAACGCGGAGATCCCGGCGCGGCGCGGGCGGCCGGTCTGCGGCCACGGGGTCGGGTCGGTGACCACGTCGACGGCGCCGGCCGTCCACTCGACCTGCGTCGAGGGCTGGTCGACGTGCAGGGTGGGCGGCACCTGACCGCGCTGGAGCGCCAGGACGGTCTTGATCACGCCGGCGACGCCCGCGGCGGCCTGGGTGTGGCCGATGTTGGACTTCAGGGAGCCGATCAACAGCGGGCGGCCGTCGGCGCGTTCCTGGCCGTACGTGGCGAGCAGGGCCTGGGCCTCGATGGGGTCGCCGAGCTTGGTGCCGGTGCCGTGTGCCTCGACGACGTCGATGTCGGCCGCCGAGAGCCGGGCGTTGGAGAGGGCGGCGCGGATGACCCGCTGCTGGGAGGGGCCGTTGGGCGCGGTCAGGCCGTTGCTGGCGCCGTCCTGGTTGACGGCGCTGCCGCGCAGGACGGCGAGCACGGGGTGCCCGCGGCGCCGTGCCTCGGAGAGCCGTTCGAGCAGGATCACGCCGACGCCCTCGGCCATCCCCATGCCGTCGGCGGCGTCGGAGAACGCCTTGCAGCGGCCGTCGGCGGCGAGGCCTCGCTGGCGGGCGAAGCTGATGATGGCGCCGGGGCTGGACATCACCGCAACGCCGCCGGCCAGGGCGAGTGAGCAGTCGCCGGCGCGCAGGGCCTGGGCGGCGAGGTGCACCGCGACGAGAGATGCGGAGCAGGCCGTGTCGACGGTGACCGCCGGGCCCTCCAAGCCCAGGGTGTAGGAGATCCGGCCGGAGATCACGCTGGCCGCGCTGCCGGTGAGCAGGTGGCCCTCGTTCTCCTGGGTCTGGGCCACCGAGGCGCCGTAGTCCTGGTAGTTGACGCCGGTGAAGACGCCGGTGTCGCTGCCGCGCAGGCGTTCCGGGTCGAGACCGGCGCGTTCGAAGGTCTCCCAGGAGGTCTCCAGGAGCAGCCGCTGCTGCGGGTCCATGGCGACGGCCTCGCGCGGGGAGATGCCGAAGAAGTCGGCGTCGAACTCACCGGCGTCGTAGAGGAATCCGCCGTGCCGCACATAGCTGGTGCCGGGCTGGTCCGGGTCGGGGTCGTACATCGCCTCCAGCGGCCAGCCGCGGTCGGTCGGGAACTCCGAGACGACGTCGCCGCCTTCCTCCAGCAGCCGCCACAGTTGTTCGGGGGTGTGCACCCCGCCGGGGAAGCGGCAGCTCATCGCGACGATCGCGATCGGCTCGTCGGCCGCCGCGGCGCCGACGGGCGCGGGCTCCTGGGTGGTGGGGGCTTGGCGCTCGCCCAGTACCTCGGCGCGGATGTGCTCGGCGAGCACGGCCGCGGACGGGTAGTCGAAGACGAGGGTGGCCGGGAGCCGCAGGCCGGTGGCGGTGCGGAGCCGGTTGCGCAGTTCGACGGCGGTGAGCGAGTCGAAGCCGAGTTCCTGGAATGCCTTGCCGGGGCGCAGCTCCTCCGGGGACTCGTGGCCGAGGACGGCGGCCGCGTGGGTGCGCACCAGGTCCAGGGTCACGCGGCGCTGCTCGGCCTCGGCCAGCCCGTCCAGCCGCTCCCGCAGCACGTTGGCGGCCGGCGTGGCGGCGTCCGTGCCGGGTGCGGCGGCCTCCTCCAGCTGACGCCTGGCCTCCGGTACGCCGGTGAGCAGACGGCTGGGGCGTACGGAGCCGAAGACGGCCGCGAACTGCTCCCAGTCGACGTTGGCAAGGGCAATGACCGTCTCGTCGTCGTCGAGTGCCTGCTGGAGTCCGGCGAGCGCGAGGTCGGGCTCGATGAGCGGCAGGCCCTGCTTTTGGACTCGGTAGAAGTCGGAGTCGTCGACGGTCTCGCGGACGGCCCACGGGTTGGCGGCGGCCCAGACACCCCAGTCGACAGTGGTGGCGGTCAGCCCCCGGGCCCTGCGGTGTTCGGCGAGGGCGTCGAGGTAGGCGTTGCCGGCGGTGTAGGCGGCGTGGTTGCTGCTGCCCCAGACGCCTGCGATGGAGGAGAACAGCACGAAGGCGTCGAGTTCGCGGTCGAGCAGTTCGTCCAGGTGCCGGGCCCCGTCCGCCTTGGCGGCGACGACCTCGGCGAAGGCGTCGAGCGGGGTGTCGTCCAGGGAGGCGAGCTGGATGTAGGCGGCGGCGTGGAACACGGCGGTGACAGGGGTGCCCTGTTCCTCCATTCCGGCGAGCAGGCCGGCGACCTGGTCGCGGTCGGCGACGTCGCAGGCGGGCAGGGACAACTGGGCGCCCAGCTCGGCGAGTTCGGCCCGCAGTTCGTCCGCTCCGGGTACGTCGGCGCCGCGCCGCCCGGGGAGGACGAGGTGCTCGGCGCCGCCCCGGGCGAGCCAGCGCGCGACGTGCGGCCCGAGGGCGCCCGTGCCACCGGTGACGAGGACGGTGCCCCGGGGCTTCCAGGCGGGCCGGTTGCCGGGCAGGCGGGGTGCGCGGACCAGGCGGCGGGCGAGCAGTCCGGCGGTGCGAACGGCGAGCTGGTCCTCGCCGGTGACACCGGCCAGAGCCGCGCGGAGCCGGTCGCGGGACAGGGAGTTGAGGGTCGGCGGCAGGTCGACCAGGCCACCCCAGCGGGTGGGGTGCTCCAGGCCGGCGACCATGCCGGTGCCCCAGATCAGTGCCTGGTCGGGGGCGGTGAGCGGGTCGGTGTCGCCCGTGGAGACGGCGCCATTGGTGGCGCACCACAACGGGGCCTCGATACCGAGGTCGCCGAGCGCCTGGACGAGGACGAGGGTGAGGGCCGAGCCGGCGGAGACCGCGGGATGGTCGGGGTGCGGCCGTCCGGCGACCGCCAGCAGCGACAGGACACCCTGCGGGGTGTGTCCGTCCAGGGCGGTGGTGAGCCGTTCCGCGAGGGTGGCGCGGTCGACGTCCGCGTCCGCGAGCCGCACGGCCACGGCTTCGGCTCCGGCTTCGGTGACGGCCGCGACGGCGTCCCGTACGAGCTGGTCGTCCTCGTGCCCGTCGGGCAGGACCAGCAGCCAGGTGCCGGACAGGGGGGCGGCGGGCGGGTCGGGCACCGGCTGCCAGTCGACGCGGTAGCGCCAGGTGTCGACTGCGGCGCCCTCCCGCTGCCTGCGGCGCCAGGCGTTCAGGGCGGGCAGCACCGTGCCGAGCGTCTCGGTGTCCACCGCCAGGTCTCCGGCGGCCTCGGCGGCGTCGCCGCGTTCGACGATCCGCCAGAACTCGGAGTCGACCTCGTCCATGGTGCCCGGTTGAGCGGTCGGCTCGGCGGCCTGGAGCCAGTAGCGCCGGTGTTCGAACGGGTAGGTGGGCAGGTCGGTGCGGTGGGCGCCGGTGCCCTCGAAGAGGACCGGCCACAGTACCGGGACTCCGCGCACCCACAGTTCGGCGGCCGAGGTGAGCGCGCGGGCGAGGCCTCCCTCGTCGCGGCGGAGCGTGCCGGTCACCACGGTCTGCGGGGCTTCGGCGGCCTCCAGGGTGTCCTGGACGGACATGGTGAGGACCGGGTGCGGCGAGACCTCGACGAAGACCTGGTGCCGCTGCTCGGCGAGGGCGCGTACGGCGCCGTCGAACTCCACGGTCTCGCGCAGGTTCCGGTACCAGTACCCGGCATCCATCGCGGTGGTGTCGAGCCAGTCCCCGGTGAGGGTGGAGAAGAGCGGCACCTGCCCGGCGACGGGCTCGATGCCGTCCAGCGCCTCGAGCAGCTCCTCGCGGATGCGTTCGACGTGCGCGGAGTGGGAGGCGTAGTCCACCGCGATGGTGCGGGCCCGTACGCCCTCCTGTTCGCAGACGGTGATCAGCTCGCGCAGGGCCTCCGGATCGCCGGAGACCACGACCGCGGACGGTCCGTTGACGGCGGCGACGGAGAGGCGCCCGGACCACCGGTCGACGAGTTCGACGGCGCGCTCGCGCGGGACGGCCACGGAGACCATGCCGCCGTGCCCGGCAAGGGAGAGGATCGCGCGGCTGCGCAGGGCCACGACCTTGGCACCGTCGTCCAGGGAGAGGGCTCCGGCGACCACGGCGGCGGCGATCTCGCCCTGGCTGTGGCCCAGTACGGCGTCGGGCTCGACGCCCCAGGAGCGCCACAGGGCGGCCAGCGAGACCATCACGGCCCACAGCGCGGGCTGGACCACGTCGACCCGTTCGAAGGGGGGTGTGTCCGGCTCGCAGCGCAGCACGGCGTCGAGCGACCAGTCGACGTATGGCTTCAGGGCCTGCTCGCACGCGGCCATGGAGGCGGCGAACACCGGTGAGGTGTCCAGCAGTTCCACCGCCATGCCGGCCCACTGGGCACCCTGGCCGGGGAAGACGAACACCCGGCGGCCGTCGGTGTCGGCCACGCCGCGGATCAGCCCGGGGGCGTCCTCGCCACCGGCCAGTCCGTCCAGGGCGGTCGACGGAGCGCCGCCCTCGGTGCCGAACAGCACCGCGCGGTGTTCGAAGGGGGTGCGGCCAGTCGCCAGCGAGTAGCCGGCGTCCAGCGGGTCTGCGGCTCCGTCCCGGGCGAGGAGGTCGCGCAGCCGCTGGGCCTGGTGGGCCAGTGCCTGCGGTGACCTGGCGGAGAGCACCCAGGGCACGACCGGGGCGGCGGGTGCGGGCTGCGGCTCCGGTTCGCCGTCGGGGGCGGTCGGGGCCTGTTCGAGGATGGCGTGCACGTTCGTGCCGCTGAAGCCGAAGGAGGAGATGCCCGCCCGGCGGGGTGCGCCGGTCTCCGGCCAATCGCGGGCCGCGGTGAGCAGTTCGACCTCGCCGGAGGCCCAGTCGACGTGCGGGGAGGACTCTTCGGCGTGCAGGGTGCGCGGGAGCACCCCGTGCCGCAGGGAGAGCACCGTCTTGATCACTCCGGCGACTCCGGAGGCGGCCTGGGTGTGGCCGATGTTGGACTTGAGCGCGCCGAGCCACAGCGGGCGGCCGTGCGGGCGGTCCTGTCCATAGGTGGCCAGCAGGGCGTCCGCCTCGATGGGGTCGCCGAGGGTGGTGCCGGTGCCGTGCGCCTCGACGACGTCGACGTCGGCGCCGGTCAGCCCGGCGTTGGTGAGCGCCTGTCGGATGACCCGCTGCTGGGCGAGGCCGTTGGGGGCGGACAGGCCGTTGCTGGCGCCGTCCTGGTTGACGGCGCTGCCGCGCAGCACGGCGAGCACCGGGTGGCCGTTGCGGCGGGCATCCGAGAGGCGCTCCAGGAGCACCACGCCGACGCCTTCGGCGAGGCCCATGCCGTCCGCCGAGGCGCCGAAGGCCTTGCACCGGCCGTCGGCGGCGAGGCCGCGCTGCCGGGAGAAGCCCACGAACACGCCCGGGGTGGCCATCACGGCGACGCCGCCTGCCAGGGCGAGCGAGCAGTCGCCGCCGCGCAGGGCCTGCGCCGCCAGGTGCATCGCGACCAGCGAGGAGGAGCAGGCGGTGTCGACGGTGACCGCCGGGCCCTCCAGACCGAGGGTGTAGGCGACGCGCCCGGAAACCACGCTGGCGGCGCCACCCGCGACCAGGTGCCCTTCGCCGCCCTCGGGCGACGAGCCGGCGAGCGAGGTGTAGTCCTGGTAGTTGACGCCGGCGAAGACGCCCGTGGAAGTGGTGCGCAGGGACGCCGGGTCGATGCCGGCCCGTTCGACGGCCTCCCAGGAGGTCTCCAGGAGCAGCCGCTGCTGCGGGTCCATGGCGACGGCCTCGCGCGGCGAGATACCGAAGAAGGCCGGGTCGAAGTCGCCCGCGTCGTGCAGGAAGCTGCCTTCCCGGACGTACGAGGTGCCCTGGTGGTCGGGGTCGGGGTGGTAGAGGCGGTCCAGGGGCCAGCCCCGGTCGGCGGGCATGCCGGACAGCACCTCGCCGCCGTCGGCGAGCAGCTGCCACAGCCGCTCCGGGGTGTCGATGCCACCGGGGAAGCGGCAGCTCATCGCGACGATCGCGATGGGCTCGTCGGGGTCCGCGACGGGGACGACGGCCGCTGAGGTCGCCAACGGGGCGGTGTCGCCGAGGAGTTCGGTGCGCAGGTGCTCGGCGAGGAGGGCCGCGCAGGAGTAGTCGAAGACGACGGTGGCGCGCAGCCTCAGGCCGGTGACCGCGTTGAGCCGGTTGCGCATCTCGACGGCGATCAGCGAGTCGAAGCCCAGTTCGCGGAAGGCCCGGTCGGGCAGGAGGGCGTCGGCGGACTCGTGGCCGAGGACGGCGGCGGCGTTGGTGCGGACGAGTTCCAGCAGGGTGCGGCGGACCTCCGGCTCGGGCAGTCCGGCCAGGGTGCGGCGCAGCTCGGAGGCACCGTCGGCACCGGCCGGATCCGGTTCGGTCAGGTCCTCGGCGGAGGCCAGGGCGCGGACGTCGGGGAGATCGGCGATCAAGGGGCTGGGCCGTACCGAGGTGAAGACGGGCACGAAGCGCGCCCAGTCGACGTCGGCGACCACGACGACGGTCTCGTCGTCGTCCAGGACGCGCTGGAGTCCGGTGATGGCCAGGCGCGGGTCCATGAAGGGGATGCCGCGTTCCAGCAGGGCGCGTTCGAGGTCGCTGGTGGCCAGTCCGCCGCCCTCGGCGCTCCAGATGCCCCAGACCACGGAGGTGGCGGCCAGTCCGCGGCCGCGACGGTGGGCGGCCAGGGCGTCCAGGTACGCGTTGCCCGCCGCGTAGGCGGCGTGGTCGGCGCTGCCCCACACGCCGGAGACGGAGGAGTACAGGACGAAGGCGTCGAGGTCGGTGTCGGCGAAGACAGCGTCGAGGTTGGCGGCGCCCTGGACCTTGGCGGCCAGGGTGACGTTCATGCTGGACGGGTTCTCGTCGCGTACGGGGAACAGCTGGGCGGCCGCCGCGGTGTGCAGGACGGCGCGGACAGGGTGGCCGTCGGCGGCGACCCGGTCGACGAGCGCGGCCAGTGCCTCGCGGTCGGTGATGTCGCAGGCGGCCAGGGTCACCCCGGTGCCCAGGGCGGCGAGTTCGGCCTCCAGCTCGGCGGCGCCGGGAGCGTCGGCGCCCCGGCGGCTGACGAGGACCAGATGGTCGGCACCGACTTGGGCCAGCCAGCGGGCGGCGTGCGCGCCGAGCCCGCCCGTGCCGCCGGTGACGAGGACCGTTCCGGACGGCCGCCAGGCGGTGCGGTCGCCGTCGGGGGCGGAGGGGGCGGCGCGGACCAGTCGGCGGGCGTGTGCGCCGGAGGGCCGTATCGCGATCTGGTCCTCGTTGCCGGCCCCGGCCAGGATGTCGGCGAGCTGGTGGCCTGCCCGTTCGTCGCACTGCTCCGGGAGGTCGATCAGACCGCCCCACAGGCTCGGGTGTTCGAGTGCCGCGGTGCGGCCGAAGCCCCAGG
The DNA here is from genome assembly GCF_053591955.1 of Streptomyces sp. NPDC002845. Classification (NCBI taxonomy): domain Bacteria; kingdom Bacillati; phylum Actinomycetota; class Actinomycetes; order Kitasatosporales; family Streptomycetaceae; genus Streptomyces; species Streptomyces sp. NPDC002845. Next base: position 41,323 of record NZ_JBSFUU010000039.1, read on the forward strand.
TGAGGGCCTGGACCGGGTGGGGCACCGGGTCGGACGGGTGCACCGGGACGGCGCCCGTGGTGACGCACCACAGCGTGGTACGGACCCCGAGGTCGTCAAGCGCCTGGACGAGAGCGGTGGTGAGCGCCAGGCCGACGGGCAGGGCGGGCAGGCCGTCGTGCGGCCGCTCGTCCAGGGCCAGCAGGGACAGCACTCCGGCGGGGGCGGTTTCGATGCCGGGGCCATCGGCCGGCGGCTCGCCGGCGGGAGCGGATTCCGTGCCGGGCCTGGCGGCCAGCAGTTCGCGCAAGTGGTCGGTGAGCCGTGACCGGTCGGTGTGGGTGTGGTTGAGGACGACGAGTTCGGGGTCGGCGCCGCGCTCGCGGAGGGCCTCGACGGCACGGGTCACCGCCTCGTCGTCGGCGTGGCCGTCCGGGACGAGGACCGGCCAGCGGCCCTGCAGCGGTGCGGCGGTCCGGGCGGTGAGCCGCTGCCAGTTGATGTGGTAGCGCCAGCCGTCGAGGACGGCCCGGTCGCGGCGGTTGCGGCGCCAGGTGGAGAGGGCGGGCAGGACGTCGCTCCAGCTGGCGGCCTCGACGCCGAGCGTGGCGGCGACGGCGGCGACGTCCTCGCGTTCGACGGCGGCCCAGAAGGCGGCGTCCGCGGGGTCGGTGGCCTCCGTCGCGGTGCCGGGCCGGGTCTGCGGCTCCAGCCAGAAGCGGCGGTTCTGGAAGGCGTACGTCGGCAGTTCGACCCACTCGGGCCGGTGACCGGCGAAGACGGCCGCCCAGTCCAGCCGCACGCCGTGCACATGCACCTGGGCGAGGGCGGTGAGCACCTGGTGCAGGCCGCCCTCGTCTCGGCGCAGGGTGCCGGTGACCAGGGCCGGCGGGGCCGGGACCGCCGCGTCGGGGTCGGCGAGGTCGTCGAGGATGTCCTGCGTCGGCACGGTGAGGACGGGGTGCGGGCTGATCTCGACGAAGACGGAGTGGCCGCGCCGGACGAGGTCGCGTACGGCGGCGTCGAACTCGACGGTCTGCCGCATGTTGCGGAACCAGTACGCGGCGTCCAGGCCGGTCGTGTCGAACGGACCGCCTGTCACCGTCGAGCAGAACGGGATCACGGAGGCGGCCGGCCGGACGGGGGCGAGCGCGTCGAGCATGCGGTCGCGCAGCGGGTCCATGTGCGCGCAGTGGCCGGCCACGTCGGCGGCGACGCGTCGTACCCGTATCTCGCGTTCCTCGCACTGCTGGAGGAACTCGTCCAGGGCCTCGGGGTCTCCGGCGACGACCGCCGAGGCCGGGCCGTTGACGGCGGCGACCGACAGGCGGCCCTCCCAGGCCCGCAGGCGGTCCCGCAGGGTGTCGGCGGGCAGCGCCACCGAGGCCATGCCACCGGTGCCGGACAGTTTCAGCTGGGCGAGGCTGCGGACGGCGACGATGCGGGCGGCGTCGGCGAGCGACAGGGCTCCGGCGACGTACGCGGCGGCGATCTCGCCCTGGGAGTGGCCCACGACGGCGTCGGGCTCGACTCCGTACGACTGCCACACGGCGGCGAGCGAGACCATGACCGCGAACAGCACCGGCTGTACGACGTCGATGCGGTCCAGCGGCGCGGCGTCCGTTTCCCCGCGCACCACCGCGGACAGCGACCAGTCCAGGTGCGGGGCGAGGGCCTGTTCGCACTCGGCCATGCGGGCGGCGAACACCGGTGACTCGTCGAGGAGTTGGCGGGCCATGCCCACCCACTGCGAGCCCTGGCCGGGGAAGACGAACACGGTCTTGCCGTCGCCCGCGCCGGTGCGGCCGGTGACCGTCTCGGCGGCGCTGCTGCCCGCGGCGACGGCGGCGAGCCCGCGCAGGAAGCCGTCGGGCTGGTCGGCCACCACGACGGCTCGGTGCTCGAAGGCGGAACGGGAGGTCGCGAGGGAGTGGCCGATGTCGGCCGGGCGGAGGCCGGGGCGGTCGGCGAGCCAGGAGGCGAGGCGGGCGGCCTGGTCGCGCAGCGCCTCGGGGCTGCGGCCGGACAGCAGCCAGGGCACGGTCGGCTGGGGTTCCGCGACCGGCGCGGCCTGCGGCTCGGCCTCGGGCGCCTGCTCGTCGGCGCTCTCCTGCTCGGCCTCGGGCGCCTGCTCGATGATCACATGGGCGTTCGTGCCGCTCATGCCGAACGAGGAGACGCCCGCGCGGCGCGGCCGGTCGGTCTCGGGCCAGTCGCGCCGCTCGGTGAGCAGCCGTACGCCGCCGGAGCTCCAGTCCACGTGCGGGGTCGGAGCGTCCACGTGCAGGGTCTGCGGCAGGACGCCCTGCCGGATCGCCATGATGACCTTGATGACACCGGCGAGGCCTGCGGCGGCCTGGGTGTGGCCGATGTTGGACTTGACCGAGCCGAGCCAGAGCGGGTGGTCCTCGGGGCGGTCCTGGCCGTAGGCGGCGAGCAGGGCGTCGGCCTCGATGGGGTCGCCGAGCCGGGTGCCGGTGCCGTGTGCCTCGACGGCGTCGACGTCGGCCGGTGCCAGCTGGGCGTCGGAGAGGGCGGCCCGGATGACCCGCTGCTGGGAGGGGCCGTTGGGGGCGGTCAGGCCGTTGCTGGCGCCGTCCTGGTTGACGGCGCTGCCGCGCAGTACCGCGAGCACCGGGTGGCCGTTGGCGCGTGCGTCGGAGAGCCGCTCCACCAGGAGCACACCGACGCCCTCGCCCCAGCCGGTGCCGTCGGCCGCCGCCGCGAAGGGCTTGCTGCGGCCGTCGGCGGCGAGACCGCCCTGGCGGGAGATCTCCACGAAGGCGCCTGGCAGGGCCATCACGTTGACGCCGCCGACGAGCGCCAGCGAGCACTCGTCGTTGCGCAGGGACTGCGCCGCGAGGTGCAGTGCGACCAGCGAGGCGGAGCAGGCGGTGTCGACGGTGACCGATGGCCCCTCCAGGCCCATGACGTAGGAGATGCGCCCCGACATGACGCTGATCGCGTTGCCGGTCATCAGGAAGCCCTGGACGCCCTCGGGCGCCCCTTCGGCCAGCGACATGTAGCCCTGGTCGATGGAGGCTGCGAACACGCCGGTACGGCTGCCGCGCAGCGAGACGGGGTCGATGCCGCCCCTTTCGACGGCTTCCCAGCACGTCTGGAGCATCAGCCGCTGCTGCGGGTCCATGGCCAGCGCCTCGCGGGGCGAGATCCCGAAGAAGTCCGGGTCGAAGCCGCCGGCGTCGTCCAGGAAGGCTCCCGTGACGGGTACGCCGGAGCCGGACAGCCGGGCGGCGTCCCAGCCCCGGTCGGCGGGAATCCCGGCGTAGGTGTCGCGGCCGTCCGCCACCAGTTTCCACAGGTCCTCGGGGCTGTGCACCCCACCGGGGAAGTGGCAGCTCATCGCGACGACGGCGATGGGTTCACGGCTGCGCTCCTCGACGTCGCGCAGCCGTCGCCGGGTCTGCTGCAGGTCGATGGTCACGCGGTTGAGGTAGTCGCGGAGCTTCTGCTCGGTCTGGTCACTCACTGTGCATCCTCGCCTTCTCCTGGAACGGCATGAATCCGGGGCGTCACGAGATGCCCAGCTGGTTGTCGATGAGGTCGAATATTTCGTCGTGCGTGGCAGACTCGATGCGGTCCGTGGTGACCTGGCCGCCGTTGTGTCCGGCGGGTTCGGTGGCTTCCAGTCGGGCCAGCACCTCGCGCAGCCGCTGGGAGAGCCGGTCGCGGTCGGGGGCGTCCGGCGCCAGGCCGGCGACCAGTTCCGCGAACCGGTCCAGCTCCGCGAGTGGCGCGGGAGTCGCGGCCGAGCGGCGCCGGCCGGTGGTGGTGGCGAGGTGGCGGGCCAGTACTTCGGGGGTCGGGTGGTCGAAGACCATGCCCGCGGGCAGCCGTACGCCGGTCGCGGACGACAGCCGGTTGCGCAGCTCCACGCCGGTGAGGGAGTCGAAGCCGAGTTCCTTGAACGCCCGGGTGGGCTGGACCAGTTCGGGCGAGGGGTGGCCGAGGACGGCCGCGGCGTGACTGCGGACCAGGTCCAGCAGCACGCGGTGGGCGTCCGCCTCGGACAGCCGGGCGAGCCGGTCCGCGAGGCCGGAGGCCTCCCCGCCGCCGGCGCCGTCCGCCGCGGCGGCCCGTCGGCGCGGCGCCCGGACCAGGCCGCTCAGCAGCGCCGGGACGTCCTGTCCGCTGCCGGCACGCAACGCGGCGGTGTCCAGTCGCGCGGCCAGCAGGTAGGCGTCCTCCGAGAGGAGGGCCGCGTCGAACAGCGCCAGCCCTTCCACGGAGGTCAGCGGGGTGACACCGCTGCGGTTCATCCGACGCAGGTCCACCTCGCCGAGATGGCCGGTCATGCCGCTGCGCTCCTCCCACATGCCCCAGCCGATCGAGAGGCCCGGCAGGCCCTCGGCACGGCGGCGCTCGGCGAGCGCGTCCAGGGCCGCGTTGGCGGCCGCGTAGTTGGCCTGGCCTCCACCGCCGAGCAGGGCGGCGGCGGAGGAGAACATCACGAACGCGGCCAGGTCGTGGTCCCGGGTCAGCTCGTGCAGGTTGAGCGCCGCGTCCGTCTTCGGGCGCAGTACGCGTTCCAACTGGTCGGCGGTGAGGGAGGAGACCACGGCGTCGTCGAGCACGCCGGCGGCGTGGACCACGGCCGTCAGCGGGTGCTCGGGGGGCACGTCGGCCAGGACCTCGGCGAGCCGGTCGCGGTCGGCGGCGTCGCAGGCGGCGACGCTCACCTCCGCGCCGAGCACGGCCAGTTCGGCACACAGCTCGTCCGCGCCGGGGGCGTCCGGGCCACTGCGGCTGGTCAGCAGCAGCTGCCGCATCCCGTGTTCGGTGACGAGGTGACGGGCCACCAGACGGCCGAGGGTGCCGGTGCCACCGGTGATCAGGACGGTGCCGTCGGGGTTCGGGGAGGCGGGCGGCAGCAGCACGTTCTTGCCGGTGTGCCGGGCCTGGCCGACGTACCGGAACGCCTCGGGGGCCCGCCGCACGTCCCAGCAGGTGAGCGGCAGCGGGGTGAGGGTGCCCTGCCGGAACAGGTCGAGGATCAGGTCGAGCATCTCCGCGATGCGCTCCAGGCCCGCCTCCGCCAGGTCGTACGCCCGGTAGCGGACCCCGGGATGCGCGGCGGCCACGGTGTCGGCGTCGCGGATGTCGGTCTTGCCCATCTCCAGGAACCGCCCGCCGCGCGGCAGCAGCCGCAGGGAGGCGTCCACGAACTCCCGTGCCAGGCAGTCCAGTACGACATCGGCGCCGCGCCCGTCGGTCGCGTCGAGGAAGCGGTCGGCGAAGTCGAGGGTGCGGGAGGAGGCGATGTGCGCGTCGTCGAGGCCGAGGCCGCGCAGGACGTCCCACTTGCCGGGGCTCGCGGTGCCGTACACCTCGGCCCCGGCGTGCCGGGCGAGCTGGACGGCGGCCATGCCGACGCCACCGGCCGCGGAGTGCACCACGACCGTCTCCCCCGCCGTCAGGCCACCGAGGTCGAACAGGCCGTAGTGGGCGGTGAGGAAGGCGATGGGCACCGCGGCGGCCTGAGCGTAGGACCAGCCGGGCGGTATCGGGGCCAGGGTGCGCCGGTCAGCGACCGCGACGGGGCCGAAGGCGCCGCCGAAGACACCGAACACACGGTCGCCAGGGGCGAGATCGGTCACCCCGGGGCCGGTCTCCAGGACGGTGCCGGCCCCTTCGCTGCCGAGCACCCGCTGGTCGGGGGCGAGGCCGAGGCTGACCGCGATGTCCCGGAAGTTCAGGCCGGCTGCGCGGACAGCCACCCGGACCTCGCCGGGGGCCAGCGGGGCACTCGCCTCCGGTGAGGGCACGAGCGCGAGGCCGTCCAGGCTTCCGTCGCCGGTGGCGTCCAGCCGCCAGGCCGATTCGCCGGGCGGCGGCGTCAGCGTCCCGGGCCGGCCGGCCCGGGCCAGCCGGGGTACGAGCGGGTTCCCCGCGCGTACGGCGAGCTGCGGTTCCCCTGCGGCGAGGGCCCAGCCGAGCATGCGGGGCAGTGCGTCCGCCGACTCGCCGGTGTCGTCCAGGTCCAGCAGGACGAAACGGTCCGGGTGCTCGGTCTGGGCGGCCCGGACCAGCCCCCAGGCGGCGGCCTGCGCCGGGTCGGCCGGGTGTCCGCCGGGCCCGGTCGCGACCGCGTGCCGGGTGACGACCACGAGGGGTGCGTCGCCGGAGCGGGCGTCCGCCGGCCACTGCCGTACGACGTCGAGGGTGGCGGCTGCGGTGTCCCGGATACGGGCGGCCTCGTCGGGGCCGGGGGCGGTGGGGCAGGTCCAGACGACCGCCGTGGGCGCGTCCGGGTCGGGGGCGTCGAAGTGCGCCCAGCCGGTGAGCGGGGCGGTGGTTTCGGCGCCACCGGGGGCCGGTGTCCAGTCCAGGCGGTACAGCCCGTCCCGCCCTGCCACGGCTGCGGCGAGCAGGTCCGGGGCCAGCGGGCGCAGTACCAGTGACTCGGCGGACAGGACCGGCTGCCCGGTCGGGTCCCAGGCGTCCAGGCTCACCGCGTCGGGCCCGGCCGGGCCGATCCGGATCCGCAGTGCGGCGGCCCCGGCGGCGTAGGCGGTGACGCCGTTCCAGGAGAAGGGCAGCCGCGCCGGGCCGGGCCGGTCGTCGAGCAGGGCGGACGCCTGGAGGGCGCCGTCCAGCAGGGCCGGGTGGACGAGGTAACCGCCGCTGTCCGACTGTCGTTCGAGCGCGATCTCGGCGTAGACGTCGGTGCCGTTGCGCCAGGCGGCGCGCAGCCCCTGGAAGGCGGGGCCGTAGAGGTATCCGGCCTCGGTGAAACGGTCGTACACGCCGTCCAGTTCGACCGGCTCGGTACCGGCCGGCGGCCAGGCGGCGGACGCGGGCGGGCCGTCGGCACGGTCGCCGGGGGCCAGGGTTCCGGTGGCGTGCGGGGTCCAGTCCGCGCCGGGGTCCGTCTCGGCCCGGGAGTACAGGCCGAGGGGTCGCCTGCCGCTGTCGTCGGGCGGTCCGACGCGCAGCTGGACGTGGACGGCGTCCCGCTCGGGGAGGACCAGCGGGGACTGCAGGATCAGTTCGTCGACCAGGGCGCTGCCGGCCTCGTCGGCGGCGCGCAGGGCGAGTTCCAGGAAGGCGGTGCCGGGCAGCAGGTTCGTCCCGGAGACGACGTGGTCGGCGAGCCATGGGTGGGTCCTGTGCGACAGCCGCCCGGTGAGGACTTGCTCCCCGGAGTCGGCCAGGTCGACGGCGGCACCCAGCAGCGGGTGGTCCGTGGCACCCAGCCCGGCGGCGGCCACGTCTCCGGTGCGGACCGGGGCGTCGAGCCAGTAGCGGGTGCGCTGGAAGGCGTACGTGGGGAGGTCCACCCGCCGAGACACCGGGCCCACAGGCCGGAATCCCGTGCCTGCGCCGCCACGGAGGGCCGCGGGCCAGTCGACGGGCACGCCTTGAACGTGGGCCTCGCCCAGCGAGAGCAGTAGCCTGTCCTCTCCTCCGTCGTCGCGGCGCAGGGAGCCGACGACCACGCCCGTGGACGCGGTGTCCTCCAGCACCTCCTGAACGGCCGGGGCCAGCACGGGGTGCGGGCTCGTCTCGACGAATGTGGTGAATCCGGCGCCGGCCAGGGCCCGCACGGCGGGCTCGAACTCGACGGTGTTGCGCAAGTTACGGAACCAGTAGTCGGCGGTGAGTTCGGGCCCTTCGATCCAGTCGGCCTCGAGTGTGGAGAACATCCGGGTGCCGGCCGCGGTGGGGCTGATACCGGACAAGGCGTCGAGCAGTTCCGCCCGGAGGGGGTCCATCCCGGCGGAGTGGGACGCATAGTCGACTTCGATGCGCCGGGCGCGTACGCCGTCCGTCTCGCAGGAGGCAAGGAGTTCCGCCAGAGCCACGGTCTCGCCGGCGACCACGGTGGAGCACGGACCGTTCACCGCGGCGACCGAGATCTTCTCACCCCAGCGGGCCAGCAGTTCGCGGGTGCGGTCGGCGGGCAGCGCCACCGAGGCCATGCCGCCGTGCCCGGCGACCGCGCGCAGCAGCTTGCTGCGCAGGGCGACGACCTTGGCGCCATCCTCCAAGGACAGGGCCCCGGCCACCACGGCAGCGGCGATCTCGCCCTGCGAGTGGCCGAGGACGGCGTCCGGCTCGACACCGTACGACCGCCAGGTCTCGGCCAGCGAGACCATGACGGCCCAGAGCGCGGGCTGGACCACGTCGACCCGTTCCAGATCCGTGGCGGATGCCAGGACCCCGGTCAGGGACCAGTCCACGTGGGGGGCGAGGGCGCGTTCGCATGCGGCCATGCGGTCGGCGAAGACCGGCGAGGAGTCGAGCAGGGCGAGCGCCATGCCGGTCCACTGGGCGCCCTGGCCGGGGAAGACGAACACGGTGCGCCCGACGGCGGTCGCGGTGCCCTGGGCCACGGAGGCGAGGGGTGCGTCGGCGGTCAGGGCCCGCAGGCCGGCGGTCAGGTTCTCGCGGTCGCCGACCAGGACGGCGCGGTGGTCGTGCCGGCTGCGGGTGGTGGCGAGGGCGAGACCGATGGCGGCGGCGCTGTGGTCGGGGTGGGCGTCCGCGTGGTCGGCGAGCCGTTCGGCTTGGGTGCGCAGTGCTTCGGGGGTGTGGCCGGAAAACACCCAGGGGACGGCCCGTCCTTCAGCGGCGGGCGCGGGCTCCGGCTCCGCGATGTCCTCGTCGATGTGCTCCAGCACCAGGTGGGCGTTGGTGCCACTCATGCCGAACGAGGAGACTCCGGCGCGGCGGGGGCGGTCGGGGTCGGCGGGCCAGGAACGCTCCTCGGTCAGCAGCTCCACCGCACCCGCAGACCAGTCGACCTGCGGCGTCGGCTCGTCCACGTGCAGCGTCCGGGGCAGCACCCCGTGCCGCATCGCCTCCACCATCTTGATCACACCACCCACCCCGGCGGCCGCCGAGGTGTGCCCGATGTTCGACTTCAACGACCCCAGCCACAGCGGCTCTTCGCGGTCCTGGCCGTACGTGGCCAGGACCGCCTGCGCCTCGATCGGGTCCCCGAGCCGGGTCCCCGTACCGTGCGCCTCGACGACGTCGACCTCACCAGGCGACAGCCGGGCGTCGGCCAGCGCCGCACGGATCACCCGCTGCTGCGAAGGACCGTTGGGTGCCGTCAGCCCATTGCTCGCCCCGTCCTGATTCACCGCAGACCCACGCACCACCGCCAGCACCCGGTGACCGTTGCGGCGCGCGTCGGAGAGGCGCTCCAGGAGCACCATCCCCACGCCCTCGCCGAAGCCGACTCCGTCGGCGGCCGCGGCGAAGGGCTTGGAGCGGCCGTCGGAGGCCAGGCCGCGCTGGCGGCTGAACTCGACGAACAGTTCGGGGCTGGACATGACGGTGACGCCACCGGCCAGGGCGAGGGAGCACTCGCCGGAGCGCAGCGCGCGCACCGCGAGATGCAGGGCGACCAGCGAGGACGAGCACGCCGTGTCGACCGTCACCGCCGGGCCCTCCAGGCCCAGGACGTAGCTGACGCGGCCGGACACGACGCTGCCCGAGTTGCCGGCGCCGAGGAAGCCCTCGACCTCCTCGGGGATGTGGGGCAGGAGCCGGGCGGCGTAGTCCTGGTGCATCACGCCGACGAAGACTCCGGTCGCGCTGCCGCGCAGCGTCGCCGGGTCGATGCCCGCGCGTTCCAGCGTCTCCCAGGAGGTCTCGAGCAGCAGCCGCTGCTGCGGGTCCATCGCGAGGGCCTCACGCGGGGAGATCCCGAAGAAGCCCGCGTCGAACTCCCCCGCGTCGTACAGGAAGCCACCCTCCCGCGCGTACGACGTGCCGTGGCGTTCGGTGTCGGGGTCGTAGAGGGCGTCCAGGTCCCAGCCCCGGTCGGCAGGGAAGGCGGCGATGCCGTCGGTGCCGGAGGAGACCAGGTCCCACAGGTCCTCGGGCGAGCGGACGCCGCCGGGGTAGCGGCAGCCCATGGCGACGACCGCGATCGGGTCCTCGTCGGTCGCCGCGCCGCCGGTGGTGGCCGGGACGGCGGCCTCCCGTCGGCCGGGGTCCGCGCCCAGCAGTTCGCCGCCGAGGTGCGCCGCGAGGACCTCGGGAGTCGGGTGGTCGAAAACGAGGGTGGCAGGCAGCCGCAGCCCGGTGGCGTTGCCCAGGCGGTTGCGCAGGTCGACGGCGGCCAGCGAGTCGAAGCCGAGGTCCCGGAAGGCTCGTCCGGCCTCGACGGCCTCGGGTGACGGGTGGCCGAGCACGGCGGCGACCTGACCGCGGACCAGATCGAGCAGTTCGCGGCGGCGGCCGGAGGCGTCCAGGGCGGCGAGCCGCTCCGCCAGGGGGCTCCGCTCGCCGTCGTCGGCGGCTGCGGCGAGGGCGACCTGCCGGCGGGCAGGCAGCCGGACGACACCGTGCAACAGGCGGGGCACGGGTTCGCTCGCGGCTCGGGCGCGCAGCGCGGCGGTGTCCAGCCGGAGGGCCACCAGCAGCGGTTCGTCCACGGTGAGCGCGGTGTCGAGGAGGGCGAGGCCCTGCCGGTCGGTGAGGGGCGGCAGGCCCGAGCGGGCGATGCGGCGGACCTCGTCGTCACCGAGGTGGCCGGTCATGGCACTGCGCTGCTCCCACAACGTCCAGGCGATGGACCGCCCGGCCAGGCCCTGTGCCCGACGGTGGTGGGCCAGGGCGTCCAGGAAGGCGTTGGCGGCGGCGTAGTTGCCCTGCCCGGGGCCGCCGAAGGTGCCGGCGGCGGAGGAGAAGAGCACGAAGGCCGCGAGGTCCGCGTCGGCGGTGAGCCGGTGCAGGTTGAGCGCCGCGTCGGTCTTGGGCCGCAGGACGGCGTCGATCCGCTCGGGGGTGAGCGAGGAGACCACCCCGTCGTCGAGCACACCGGCGGCGTGCACCACGGCCGTCAGTGGGTGGCTGGCGGGTACGTCGGCCAGGACCTCGGCGAGCCGCTCGGCGTCGGCCGCGTCGCAGGCGACGACGCTCACCTCGGCGCCGAGCGCGGCCAGTTCGTCGCGCAGCCCGTCCGCGCCGGGGGCGTCCGGGCCACTGCGGCTGGTCAGCAGCAGATGCCGTACTCCGTGTTCGGTGACGAGGTGACGGGCGACGCGGGCGCCGAGCAGACCGGTGCCACCGGTGATCAGGACGGTGCCGTCGGGGTCCAACGTCGGCGCCGCGTCGTCCTGTACGGGGATCCTGGCCAGTCTCGGCACGAGGACCTGGGTGCCGCGCACCGCGAACTGCGTCTCGCCGGTGGCAGTGAGTACGGCGGCGAGGGCGGCCGACGGAGCTGCGGCTGGGTCGGCAGCCGGGTCGAGGTCGACGAGGTGGAAGCGGTCCGGGTGTTCGGTCTGGGCGGAGCGCACCAGCCCCCACACCGCGCTGTGCGGCAGGTTCGGTACGTCCTCGGCGGGGCCGGCCGCGATCGCGCCCCGGGTGACCAGGACGAGCCGTGCCCCGGTGAACCGGTCGTCGGCGAGCCAGTCCTGGACGAGGGCGAGGGCGTCGTGCACGGCGGTGCGGGTGGTGTCGGCGAGCCCGTCGGCCTGATCGTCCGGGGCGGCGGCCGGGGCCGCGCCGAGGTCGGCCAGCACGAACTCCGGCACGGGTACGTCGGCGTCGAGGGCGTCGCGCAGTGCGGCGAGATGGGGGTAGCGGGTGGGCTCCGGGGTGTTCGGGGCGAGTTGGCCGACGCCCGGCGCCGCGACGGAGTCCAGGATCGCCCAGGAGGCCGACGCGGGGCCGGGCAGCACCGGGCGGACGGGCGTCCAGTCGAGGCGGAAGAGGGAATCGTGGTGGCGTCCGGCGCCCGGGGCCGTGAAGTTCCCCGCGGCGACCGGCCGCAGGGCGAGGCCCGCGACGGTCAGGACGGGCCCTCCGGCCGGGTCGAACGCCCGTAGCGACACCGTGTCCGGTCCGGCGGGGGTGATCCGCACACGCAGACCGGTCGCGCCCTGCGCGTGCAGGACGGCCCCGGTCCAGGCGAACGGCATCCGGCCCTCGGCGGACTCACCGAGGCCGGTCGCGTGCAGGGCGCCGTCGAGGAGGGCGGGATGCAGCCCGAACCGCGCGGCATCGGCCTGCTGCTCGGACGGCAGGCTCGCCTCCGCGTACACCTCCTCCCCCAGCCGCCACACCGCACGCAGCCCCTGGAACGCCGGCCCGTACCCGAACCCGCCCTCCGCGAACCGCTCGTACAACCCGTCCAGTTCCACCGGAACCGCGCGCGCCGGCGGCCACACGACCGACTCGCCTGACTCCGTCTCAGCGACGGGAACCAGCAACCCGCGCGCATGGCACGTCCACGGCACGTCGTCCGTGCCTTCCGGGCGGGCGTGCAGGCTCAGCGGGCGTCGCCCGTCCCGGTCCGGGGCGCCGACGGAGAGTTGTACGGCGACGCCGCCCTCCGGGGGCAGTACGAGCGGGGCCTCCAGGGTGAGTTCCTCGACCTGGCCGCAGCCGACCTGGTCGCCGGCCCGGACCGCCAGTTCCAGGAAGGCGGTGCCGGGCAGCAGGGCGGCGTCGCGGACCGCGTGGTCGGCGAGCCAGGGGTGGGTGCGGGTGGAGAGGCGGCCGGTGAGGAGCAGGCCGTCCCCGTCGGCGAGGGCGACGACCGCGCCGAGCAGCGGGTGGTCGGCGGCGGCGAGCCCGGCCGAGGCCATGTCGCCCTGGGGCGCGGCGGAGTCCTCCAGCCAGTACCGGCGCCGCTGGAACGCGTAGGTGGGCAGCTCGGCCCGGCGGGTGCGCCACCCGGCGTAGGCGGCCCGCCAGTCGACGCGTGCGCCGTGCACGTACAGCTCGCCGACGGCGGCGAGGAACCTGTCCCGGCCGCCGTCGTCGCGGCGCAGCGTGCCGGTGACCACGGCCTCCTCGGCCCCGGCCGCCCTGACGGTCTCCTCCATCGGAACGGTGAGCACCGGGTGGGGGCTGATCTCGACGAGGATGTGGTGTCCGGCGGCCAGCACGGCGCGGGTGGCCTGTTCGAACTCGACCGTCTGGCGCAGATTCCGGTACCAGTAGTCGGCGTCCAGGCCGGTGGTGTCGAGAGGCTCGGCGGTGACGGTGGAGTAGAAGGGGATGTCCGAGGGGCGGGGGCGGATGCCGGCCAGCAGCCGGAGCAGTTCGTCGTGGATGCGCTCTACGTGGGCGCTGTGCGAGGCGTAGTCCACGGGGATCCGCCGAACCCTGAGGTCGCGGGTGGTGAGTTGGTCGATCAGCTCGTCCAGCGCCGGCTGGTCGCCGGAGACGACCACCGATGCGGGCCCGTTGACGGCCGCGACGGACAGCCGGCCGTCCCAGGCGGTCAGCAGGGCGCGGACCTCGTTGACGGGCAGGGGTACGGACGCCATGCCACCGGCCCCGGCCAGCGCGACGATGGCCTTGCTGCGCAGCGCGACGACCTTGGCGCCGTCCTCCAGAGACAGGGCTCCGGCGACCACGGCGGCGGCGATCTCGCCCTGGCTGTGCCCGGCGACGGCGGACGGCTCGACGCCGTACGACCGCCAGAGCGCGGCCAGCGAGACCATCACGGCCCACAGCGCGGGCTGGACGACGTCGACCCGGTCGAGCGGCGGGGTGTCGGGGGCGTCGCGCAGTACGTCGGTCAGGGACCAGTCGGTGTAGGGGGCCAGGGCGCGTTCGCAGTCGGCGATCCGCTCCGCGAAGACCGGGGCGGAGTCCAGCAGCCCGGCGGCCATGCCGGTCCACTGCGATCCCTGACCGGGGAAGACGAAGGCGGTGTCGCCGCCGGGGGCGCCGGTCCCGCGCAGCAGTCCGGGCTCGGGGGTGTCCTCGGCCAGGGCCCGCAGGCCGCGCATGAGCCCGTCCTCGTCGGCGGCGATCACGACGGCGCGGTGTTCGAGGGCGGCCCGGGTCGTGGCCAGGGCATGGCCGACGTCGAGGGGCCGCTGTCCGGGGTGCTCGTCGAGGTGGGCGGCGAGGCGGCGGGCCTGGGCCCGCAGGGCCTCGCGGCTGCGGGCGGAGACCGGCCACGGCAGGGCCGTCGGAAGGCCGGGGGCGCCGGTCTCGTCGGCCTCGCCGTGGAGGGCCTCGCCGGACGAGTCGGCCTCGCCGTCGGCTGCCCGGTCGGACGAGTGGCCGTCCTCATGGGAGTCCTGGCCGGGCAAATCGGTCTCGGGCCCCGCCTGTTCGAGAACGACGTGCCCATTGGTGCCACTGATACCGAAGGACGACACGGACGCCCGGCGCGGGGCGCCGGTCTCCGGCCAGGGCACGGCCTCGGTGACCAGTTCCACGGCGCCGGAGGACCAGTCGACCGTGGGGGTGGGCTGCTCGGCGTGCAGCGTGGGCGGCACGGTGCCGTGCCGCATCGCCATGACCATCTTGATGATGCCGCCGACGCCTGCCGCGGCCTGGGTGTGGCCCATGTTGGACTTCAGCGAGCCGAGCAGCAGGGGCCGGTCCGCGGGCCGGTCCTGGCCGTAGGTGGCGAGAAGCGCCTGCGCCTCGATGGGGTCGCCGAGCGGGGTGCCGGTGCCGTGCGCCTCGACCACGTCGACCTCGGCGGGGGCGAGCCCGGCGTCGGCCAGCGCCCGCCGGATGACCCGCTGCTGGGCGGGCCCGTTGGGGGCGGTGAGGCGGCTGCTCGCGCCGTCCTGGTTCACGGCGGTGCCGCGTACCAGGGCGAGAACGGGGTGGCCGTTGCGACGGGCGTCCGAGAGGCGTTCGAGGAGCAAGATGCCGACGCCCTCGCCCCAGCCGGTGCCGTCGGCCCCGGCGGCGAAGGACTTGCAGCGGCCGTCGGCGGCGAGCCCGCCCTGCCGGCTCATCTCGACGAACGGCACCGGCGTCGACATGATCATGGCGCCGCCGGCCAGCGCCAGCCCGCACTCCCGCCGACGCAGGGCCTGGGCGGCCAGATGGAGGGCGACCAGCGAGGACGAGCATGCAGTGTCCACCGTCACCGCCGGGCCCTCCAGGCCGAAGGTGTAGGAGAGCCGGCCGGAGGCGACGCTGTCGGAGTTGCCGTTGCCGATGTACCCCTGGATGTCGTCGGGGACCTGGCGCAGTCGCAGGGCGTAGTCCTGGTACATCACGCCGACGAAGACCCCGGTGTCGCTGCCGCGCAGCCCGCCCGGGTCGAGACCCGCGCGTTCGAAGGCCTCCCAGGTGGTCTCCAGGAGCAGCCGCTGCTGCGGGTCCATGGCGAGCGCCTCGCGGGGCGAGATGCCGAAGAAGCCGGGGTCGAAGTCGGCGGCGCCGGTGAGGAACCCGCCTTCGGCGGCGAACGTCGTTCCGGGGCGCTCCCGGGTGGGGTCGTGCAGGGCGCCGAGGTCCCAGCCGCGGTCTGCGGGGAAGCCGGAGACGGCGTCCGTGCCGGAGGCGACGAGCTGCCACAGCTCCTCCGGGGACTCGACTCCGCCCGGGTAGCGGCAGCTCATGCCGACGATGGCCACGGGTTCCTGCTGCTGGGCCTCCACTTCCTGCAGCCGCCGCCGGGTGCGGTGCAGGTCGGCCGCGACCCGCTTGAGGTAGTCGCGGAGCTTGTCGTCGTTCAGCGTGCCGTCAGTCACTGTGCACCGTCACCTTCGGGGCCTTCGAGCGGGAGGGCTCGGGCGTGGGGAGTCGCCGCTCGGCGGATGTGGGCGTGGGGTTCACGACATGCCGAGTTCGTTGTCGATGAACTCGAAGAGCTCGTCGTCGCTGGCCGTGTCCATCCGCTCCTGCAGGCGGTCTTGCGCCGCGTCACCGGTTCCCGGGCGCAGCCTGCTGATCAGGTCTTGGAGCCGGTTGAGCAGCTCCGGTCCGGCCGTGCCGCTGTCGAGGGCGCCTTCCAGCAGGCCGAGTTCGGCCAGGCCGGTGGTGTCGGCGGACGCGGGGTCGGGGTCGGTGCCCTCGGGGGCGAGTTCGACGGCCAACTGGCGGGCGATGGCACCGGATGTGGGGTGGTCGAAGAGCAGGGTGGCGGGCAACCGCAGTCCGGTGGCGGCGCCGAGCCGGTTGCGCAGTTCGACGGCGGTGAGCGAGTCGAAGCCGAGTTCCAGCAGCCCGCGTTCGGCATCCACCGACGCGGGGCCGGGGAAGCCGAGCACGGTGGCGGCGTGCCCGCGCACCAGGTCCAGCAGGGTGCGTTCGCGCCGGTGCTGGGGCTGTCCGGCCAGGGTGCGCCTGAGCGTGTCGGCCGCGTCCGGGGCCGCCTCGCCGACCGCCGCGCTACGGCGCGCGGGCGGGCGTACGAGTCCGCGCAGCAGAGCCGGAACGCCACCGATGCCGGTCTGGGCGGCCAGGGCCGTCGTGTCCAGCCGCAGGGGCAGGACGACGGGCTCGCCGGTGGCGTTGGCCGTGTCGAACAGGGCCGCGCCCTCGTCCGGGGAGAAGGCGACGATGCCGCCGCGGGCGATGCGCCGGAAGTCGGCCTCGTCGAGGCCTCCGCTCATGCCGCCCTTGTTGGCCCACAGGCCCCAGGCGAGCGACGCGGCGGGCAGGCCGCGCGTCCGACGGTGGTGGGCCAGCGCGTCCAGGAAGGAGTTGGCGGCCGCGTAGTTGCCCTGTCCCATGCCTCCGAGGATTCCGGCGATGGAGGAGAAGACGACGAACGCGGACAGATCCATGCCCTCGGTCAGCTCGTGGAGGTTCCAGGCGGCGTCGACCTTGGGCCGCAGGGCGGTGTCCAACTGGGCCGGCGTCATCGTGTCGACGACGCCGTCTGCGATCGTTCCCGCGGCGTGCACCACGGCGGTCAGCGGGTGGGCCTCGGGCAGCGAGTCGAGCAGTCGGGCCAGCGCGTCCCGGTCGGCGGCGTCGCAGGCCACGACCTCCGCATGGGCGCCGAGCGCGGCGAGGTCGACGACCAGGTCGACGGCGCCCTCGGCGACGGGCCCCCGGCGGCTGGTGAGCAGCATGCGCTTCACCCCGTGCTCGGCCGCCAGATGACGGGCGAGCACGGAGCCGATGGCGCCGGTGCCGCCGGTGATCAGGACCGTGCCGGGGCGTCCCCAGTCGGGTGTCTCAGGCTGCTCGGCGGCGGGTACCCGGGCCAGCCGGGCGATGTGCGCACGGCCGTCGCGCAGCGCGAGTTGGGGTTCGCCGGTGGCGACGGCGGCGGCGAGACCGTCCCGGGAGGACTCGGCTTCGTCGAGGTCGGCGAGGACGAAACGGCCCGGGTTCTCGGTCTGCGCGGAGCGCACCAGCCCCCACACGGCAGCGTGCGTCAGGTCCGGCGCGTCGCCGTCGGCGCTCACCGGTACGGCGTCCCGGGTGACGAGCACCAGCTTGGCGTCGGCGAATGTGTCGTCGGCCAGCCAGTCCCGTACGAGGGCGAGCGTGCGGCCGGTGACCTGCCGTACGGCATCGGCCCGGCCCTGCCCGGCCGGTGCGGCGGGGACGTGGGCGAGGACGACCGCAGGCGGGGCGGCCCCGTCGGCGACCTGTTGGGACAGCGCGCCGAGGTCGGTGGCGGAGCGGGTGATGCCGTGGGCCGCCCAGCCGGGTGCCTCGGTGCCGATGACGGCCCATCCGTCGGGGCCGGCGGCGGCCGGCTGGGGCAGCGCGGGCCATTCGACGCGGTAGAGGTCGTCGTGGTGTGCGGTCCGGGCGCCGCGTACCTGGTCCGGGGAGACCGGGCGGAGCACCAGGGACCGGATGGAGGCGACCGGTTGTCCGGCGGTGTCGGTGGCCTGGACGGAGACGGCGTTGTTCCCCACGGGGGTCAGCCGGATCCGCAGGGCGCGGGAGCCGGAGGCGTGCAGCTGTATGCCGTTCCAGGAGAACGGCAGCCACCCCTGGGTGGTGCCTTCGAGCACGCCGAAGATCAGCGAGTGCAGGGCGCTGTCGAGGAGGGCGGGATGCAGCCCGAACCGCGCGGCATCGGCCTGCTGCTCGGACGGCAGGCTCGCCTCCGCGTACACCTCCTCTCCGAGCCGCCACACCTCGCGCAGCCCCTGGAACGCGGGCCCGTATCCGAAGCCGCCCTCCGCGAACCGCTCGTACAACCCGTCCAGTTCCACCGGAACCGCACCCGCCGGCGGCCAGACCACGGACTCGCGCGGTTCCGCCTCCTCGGCGACGGGAACCAGCAGCCCCCGGGCGTGGCACGTCCACGGCAAGTCGGCGGACGACGTGTCCTCGGCCCGGGTGTGGACGCTGACCGGCCGGGCGCCCGAGGCGTCCGGGGCACCGACGGAGAGTTGCAGCACCACCGCGCCCCGGGCGGGGATCACCAGCGGGGCCTCCAGGGTGAGTTCCTCGACCTGGCCGCAGCCGACCTGGTCGCCCGCCCGGACCGCCAGTTCCAGCAGGGCGGTGGCCGGGAGGAGGGCGGTGCCGTAGACACCGTGGTCGGCCAGCCACGGGTGGGTGCGCACCGAGAGCCTGCTGGTGAACAGGACCCCGTCCGTGTCGGCGAGCGGGACGGCGGCGCCCAGCAGCGGGTGGTCGGCCGGGAGGAGCCCGGCGGCGGCCATGCCGCCGGCCGGTGCGGTGGCCTCCAGCCAGTAGCGCTCGCGCTGGAAGGCGTAGGTAGGCAGGTCGACCCGCCGGGCCGTGCCGGTGGCGGTGGCGGTGGCGGTGGCATTGGCTTCCAGGACCGCGGGCCAGTCCACAGCCGTGCCCCGGACGTGGAGGTGGGCGAGGGCATCGGTCACGGCACGGGTTTCCGGCCGGTCCTTGCGCAGCAGCGGCACCAGGGCGCCTGCGGCGGACGGGTCCGCCGGGTCCTCGAACCCGGAGGGGCTGTCGTCGGCGAGGCAGTCGCGTCCCATGGCGGTGAGCGAGCCGTCGGGGCCGAGTTCGAGATATGTCACGGCGCCTTCGGCGGCGAGCCGCCGCATGCCGTCGTGGAAGCGCACCGCCTCACGGACGTGCCGCACCCAGTACTCGGACGACCCCAGCTGCTCGGGGGTGGCCAGTTCGCCGGTGACGTCGGAGACCAGCGGAATGCGCGGCGCCTGGAACTCCAGGCTCTCGGCGACCCGCCGGAACTCGTCGAGCATGCCGTCCATGTGCGGCGAGTGGAACGCGTGGCTGACCGTGAGCCGCCGGGCCTTGCCGCCGCGGCCGCGCCACTGCTCAGCGATGTCCAGGACGGCATCCTCGTCGCCGGAGACGACGACGGAGGCCGGGCCGTTGACGGCGGCCACCGCGACCCGGCCCTCGGATGGGGCCAGCAGCGCTGCGACGTCCTCCTCGGAGGCGGTCAAAGCGACCATGGCGCCGCCCTCGGGCAGTGCCTGCATCAGCCGGCCCCGGGCCGCGACCAGCTTGGCGGCGTCGGGTGCCGACAGCACCCCGGCCACGTGCGCGGCCGCCAGCTCGCCGATCGAGTGCCCGAGCAGCAGGTCCGGCACCACGCCCCAGTGCTCGACCAGGCGGAAGAGGGCGACCTCCACCGCGAAGAGGGCCGGTTGCGTGTACTCCGTGCGGTCCAGCAGGGCCGCCGCGTCCGAACCTGCGGGGGCGAAGACCACCTCGCGCAGCGGCCGGTCCAGCAGCGGGTCCAGTTCGGCACAGATCTCGTCGAAGGCGTCCGCGAAGACGGGGTGGCGGGTGTACAGCTCGGCGCCCATTCCGGCACGCTGGCTGCCCTGCCCGGTGAAGACGAACGCGGTCTTGCCGGCCACGGCCGTGCCCTGTGTCACGCCAGGCGCGTTCCCGGCGGTGGCGAGCGCCTTCAGGCCGCGGGTCAGCGCCTCGCGGCTGTCGCCCACGACGGCGCCCCGGTACTCGAAGGCACTGCGGCCGGTGGCCAGCGTGTGCGCGATGTCGGCGGGACGCAGGCCGGGACGGGCGTCAACGTGTTCCAGCAGTCGCTGGGCCTGGGCCCGCAGGGCGACCCGGCTCCGGGCCGACAGCAGCCACGGCAGGACAACCCCGTCACCTTCGTCGCCCCCACCGGCCTCGGCGGGACGCTCGTCGGCGCTCTCCGGCTCCACCACACCGTCCGGTGCGTACTCGTCCGGAACGTGTTCCAGGATCGTGTGCGCGTTGGTGCCGCTGACGCCGAAGGACGAGATCGCGGCCCGGCGCGGATGGCCGTTGTCCGGCCACGGGGTGTCTTCGGTGAGCAGCGACACGGCACCCGCCGACCAGTCGACGAACGGGGTCGGCGCGTCGACGTGGAGGGTCCGCGGCAGGACTCCGTGCCGCATGGCCAGCACCATCTTCTGCAGGCCCACGATACCGGCGGCGGCCTGCGCGTGCCCGATGTTGGACTTGAGAGAGCCGAGCAGCAGCGGCCGTTCCGCAGGCCGGTCCTGCCCGTACGTGGCCAGCAGCGCCTGCGCCTCAATGGGGTCGCCGAGTTTCGTGCCGGTGCCGTGCGCCTCCACCGCGTCGACCTCGGCGCTGCTCAGCCCCGCGGACGCGAGGGCCTGGCGGATGACGCGCTGTTGGGAAGGGCCGTTGGGCGCGGTGAGCCCGTTGCTGGCACCGTCCTGGTTGACCGCCGAGCCCCGGACCAGGGCCAGCACCGGGTGGCCGTTGCGCCGGGCGTCCGACAGCCGCTCCAGTACGACCATTCCGGCGCCCTCGGCCCAGGCGGTACCGTCGGCCGCCGCCGCGAAGGGCTTGCAGCGGCCGTCGGCGGCGAGGCCGCGCTGCCTGCTGAACTCGATGAACGCGCCGGGGGTGGACATCACCGTGACACCGCCTGCCAGGGCGAGCGAGCACTCACCACCGCGCAGCGCCTGGGCCGCCAGGTGCACGGCGACCAGCGAGGACGAGCAGGCCGTGTCGACGGTGACCGCCGGGCCCTCCAGCCCGAAGGTGTAGGCGATCCGGCCGGAGGCGACGCTGCCCGCGCTGCCGATGCCGAGGTAGCCCTCGATCTCCTCGGAGGGCTGCTGGACGCGGGAGCCGTAGTCGCGGTAGCTGGAGCCCACGAAGACCCCGGCCCGGCTGCCCTTCAGCGTCGCCGGGTCGATGCCGGCCCGTTCGAACGCCTCCCAGGAGATCTCCAGCAGCAGCCGCTGCTGCGGGTCGATCGCCAGCGCCTCACGCGGGGAGATCCCGAAGAACGCCGGGTCGAAGTGGTCCGCGTCGTGCAGGAAGCCGCCCTCGCGGGCGTACGTCCGGCCGGCCTTCTCCGGGTCGGGGTCGTACAGCTCGTCGAGGTCCCAGCCACGGCCGGTGGGGAACTCGGTGATGGCGTCGGAGCCCGACGTCACCAGCCGCCACAGGTCCTCCGGGGTCGTGACGCCGCCTGGGTAGCGGCAGCTCATCGCGACGACGGCGATGGCGTCGTCGTCCACGGTGGCGGGGGCGGCCGGGGCGGCGGTCACCGTCGATACCAGTACTGGTGCCGTACCGCCCAGTTCGGACCGTACGTGGTCCACCAGGGCCGTGACGGTGGGGTGGTCGAAGACCAGGGTCACCGACAGGCGCAGCCCGGTGACCTCGGAGAGCCGGTTGCGCAGGTCGACGGCGGTGAGCGAGTCGAAGCCGAGGTCCTTGAAGACCCGGTCGGGGTCGATGTCGGCGGGGTCGGGGTAGCCGAGGACGGCAGCGACCTCGGTACGGACCAGGCGGGTCAGTTCCTCCTGCCGCTCCTGCGCGGACAGTGCCGCGAGGCGTCCGGCGAAGGAGTCCGCTTCCGGGTCCTGCCGGTCGGCGCCCGCGGCGGCCAGGATGTCGCGGGCCTCGGGCAGTTCGCGCAGGGCCGCGCTGGGCCGCAGTGCGGTGTAGGCGGGTGCGAACCGGTCCCAGGCGAAGTCGCAGAGCACCAGCCTGGTCTCGGCCCGGTCCACGGCCTGTTCGAGGGCGATGACCGCCACTTCCGGGTCCATCGGCGGGAGGCCGTTGCGTACCAGCCGTTCCCGGGCGGAGTTGGCGGCGCTGTCGCCCGCCCACAGGCCCCAGGCCACGGAGGTGGCCGGAAGGCCGAGTGAGCGTCGCTGCTCGGCGAGGGCGTCCAGGAACGCGTTGGCCGCGGCGTAGCTGCCCTGTCCGGTGCCGCCGAGGGTGCCGGCGAGCGAGGAGAACAGGACGAACGCGGTCAGGTCCAGGTCGCGGGTGAGGGCGTCCAGGTTGAGGGCGGCGTCCATCTTGGGGCGCAGGACCGCGGCGGCCCGTTCGGGGGTGAGGGCGTCGAGGACACCGTCGTCCAGGACACCGGCGGCGTGCACGACGGCGCGCAGAGGGCGGTCCTCGGGGATGCCGGCGAGCAGGGCGGCGAGCGCGTCCCGGTCGGCGGCGTCACAGGCGGCGACCTCCGTGTGGGCGCCGAGGTCTGCGAGTTCGGCGACCAGTTCCGCGGCGCCGGGTGTGTCAGGGCCTCGGCGGCCGGTGAGCAGCAGGTGCCGGGCGCCGGAGCGGGCGAGCCGGCGTGCGACGTGGGCGCCGAGGGCGCCGGTGCCGCCGGTGATCAGTACGGTGCCGCTGGGTTTCCAGGCGACCTCTGTCGTCTCCTCGACCGGCAGGGCCCGGACGAGCCTGCGGCCGTAGACCCCCGAGGGCCGGATCGCGATCTGGTCCTCGCCGTCGAGGCCCGCCAGTACGGCAGCCAGTCGGCCGCCGGAGCGGTCGTCCAGGTCGGACGGCAGGTCGATCAGTCCGGCCCACCGCTCCGGGTACTCCACGCCCGCCACGGCGCCGAGCCCCCACACCGTCGCCTGGGCCGGAGCGGTGAGGGCGTCGGAGCGTCCGACGGACACCGCGCCGCTGGTCGCGGACCACAGCGGGGCGTTGATCCCGGCGTCGCCGAGTGCCTGGAGCAGGGTGGTGGTGAGGGCGAGTCCGGCCGGCAGCGCGGACCCGTCGGCGTACGGCTCCTCGGCGAGGGCGAGCAGCGAGAGCACGCCGCCGTCCGGGGCGGCCAAGGCGCCCAGCCGGGCGGCGAGTTCGGCCCGGTCGGCGTCAGCGGTACCGATCTCGACGGGTACGGCGGAGGCGCCGTGCCGCTCAAGGGCCCGCAGGGCACCCGTCACCACCGGGAGGGTGGCCGCGCCGGCCGGTACGACGACCCACCAGGTGCCGGTGAGGGCGGGTGTGCCGGGGGCGAGGTGCAGGGGCTTGAAGGTGACGCGGTAGCGCCAGCCGTCGATGGTGGTGCGGCCTCGGCGGCCGCGCTGCCAGTCGGCGAGCGCGGGAAGCACGCCGCCCAGGGAGGCCCGAGCCGTCTCGTCCTCGTCCGGCAGGTTCAACGCGGCGGCGACGGCGGGGAGGTCGTTCCGTTCGACGGCGTCCCAGAAGGCCGTGTCGGCCGGCTGCGCACCGGCCTGGACGGCGGTGCCGTCGGCGGGCGCGGCGCTGGGCTCCAGCCAATACCGCTGCCGCTGGAAGGCGTAGGTGGGCAGTTCGACGGTGCGGGCGTCGGTGCCCGCGAACACAGCCCGCCAGTCCACCGGGACACCGTGGACGTGCGGCCCGGACAGGGCGGCCAGGAACCGGTCGGGGCCGCCGTCATCCGTGTGCAGGGTGCCGGTGACGCGTCCGGCGACGTCCGCCGCCTCCAGGCTCTTCTCGAGCCAGACGTTCAGCACGGGATGCGGGCTGGCCTCGACGAAGGTGTCGTGACCGGCGTCGATCAGCGCGGCGACGGTCCGGTGGAACTCCACGGGCTCGCGGAGGTTGCGGTACCAGTACTCGGTGTCCAGGGCCGTGGTGTCGAGGGCGCCCCCGGTCACGGTGGAGTAGAAGGCGATGTCGGTCCGGCGCGGTGTCACCCCGGCGAGCGCGTCCAGCAGTTCCTGGCGCAACTCGTCCACCTGGGGCGAGTGCCCGGCGAAGGTCACGCCCGGGATCATCCACCGCATGACGCCGTCCTCGGACAGCCGCTCGCCGAACTCTTCGAGGGCCTCCGGGTCACCGGAGACGGTCACGGAGGCGGGCCCGTTGACGGCGGCGACCGACAGGCGGTCGCCCCAGGGCGCCAGCCGCTCGCGTACCTCCTCGTCGGGCAGGGCGACGAAGAGCATCGCGCCCCGGTCGACCAGCGCGGTCAGGATCCTGCTGCGCAGCGCGACGACCTTGGCACCGTCCTCCAGGGACAGCGCCCCGGCCACCACAGCGGCGGCGATCTCACCCTGACTGTGCCCGACGACGGCCGACGGCTCGACGCCGTACGACCGCCACAGCGCGGCCAGCGACACCATCACGGAGAACAGCACCGGCTGGACCACGTCGACCCGGTCCAGCGAAGGCGCGTCGGGCTCATCGCGCAGCACGCCCGTCAACGACCAGTCCACGTACGGCGACAGGGCACGCTCGCACTCCGCGATCCGCTCCGCGAAGACCGGGGCGGAGTCCAGCAGCCCCACCGCCATGCCCGTCCACTGCGTCCCCTGGCCGGGGAAGACGAAGGCGGTACGGCCCAAAGTGGCCGCGGTGCCGTGGACGACGGCGGGGTCCTGCTGCCCGGCGGCGAGTGCGGCGAGGCCGGTCAGCAGGCTGTCACGGTCGGTGCCGACGACGACGGCGCGGTGTTCGAACGCGGACCTGGTGGTGGCCAGCGTGTGGCCGACGTCGACGGGCCGCAGCTCCGGACGGTCCGTCAGCTGGGCGTGCAGTCGCGCGGCCTGCTCGCGCAGCGCCTCCGGGGTCCGGGCGGAGAGCAGCCACGGGACGGCCGCCCCGAGCGCGCTCCCCTCGGGTGCCCGGCCGCGCTCCGCGTCCTGCGGCACCGCTCCGGCTTCTTCGTCGTACGACTGCTCCGGGGCCTGCTCGATGATCACGTGGGCGTTGGTGCCGCTGAGCCCGAAGGAGGAGACTCCGGCGCGGCGCGGGTGGCCGTTGCGGGTCCACGGCCTGCGTTCCGTCAGGAGTTTCACGGCGCCCGCCGACCAGTCGACGTTGGGTGTCGGCTCCTCGGCGTGCAGGGTGCGGGGCAGTACTTCGTGGCGCATCGCCTGGACCATCTTGATGATCCCGGCGACGCCCGCGGCGGCCTGGCTGTGCCCGATGTTGGACTTGAGCGAGCCGAGCAGCAACGGCCGGTCGGCGGGCCGGTCCTGACCGTACGTCGCCAGCAGCGCCTGCGCCTCGATCGGGTCCCCCAGCCGGGTCCCCGTACCGTGCGCCTCCACGACGTCCACCTCGGCAGACGGCACACCCGCGCCGGCGAGCGCGCTGCGGATGACCCGCTGCTGTGCCAGGCCGCTGGGTGCGGTCAGGCCGTTGCTGGCGCCGTCCTGGTTGACCGCCGAGCCCCGTACGAGGGCCAGCACGGGGTGGCCGTTGCGGCGGGCGTCCGACAACCGCTCCAGCAGCAGCAGTCCGACCCCCTCGGCCATGCCGAAGCCGTCGGCGCCTGCGGAGAAGGACTTGCAGCGGCCGTCGGCGGCGAGGCCGCGCTGCCTGCTGAATCCGGTGAAGGACAGCGGGGTGCCCATCACGGTCGTGCCGCCCGCGAGCGCCAGGGAGCACTCGCCGGAGCGCAGGGCCTGGGCCGCCAGGTGCACGGCGACCAGCGAGGACGAGCAAGCCGTGTCGACGGTGACGGCCGGGCCTTCGAGGCCGAGGGTGTAGGCGATGCGGCCGGACAGGATGCTGGTGGAGATGCCGGCGATGAGGTGGCCCTCCACCTCCTCGGGTACGTCGCTCAGACCGCCGTAGCCCTGGTAGGCGGCACCGGCGAACACGCCGACCTGGCCGCCGCGCAGGGAGGCGGGATCGATGCCGGCCCGCTCCAGAGCCTCCCAGGAGGTCTCAAGGAGCAGCCGCTGCTGCGGGTCCATGGCCAGCGCCTCACGCGGCGAGATGCCGAAGAAGGCGGGGTCGAACTGCCCGGCGTCGTAGAGGAATCCGCCTTCGGCGCTGTAGGTGGTGCCGGGCCGGTCGGGGTCGGTGTCGTACAGGCCGTCCAGGTCCCAGCCGCGGTCGGCGGGCAGTCCGGAGATGACGTCCCGGCCCTCGGCGACGAGCCGCCAGAGGTCCTCCGGGGTCCGTACGTCGCCGGGGTAGCGGCAGCTCATCGCGACGATGGCGATCGGGTCGTCGGCATCGGCGCGCACCTGGGCGGGGACGGCCGGCAGGGCCGGGGCGGCGGTGTCGGGGCCGAGGAGTTCCTCGCGCAGATGCCGGGCGAGCGCGGTGGCCGAGGCGTAGTCGAACAGGACGGTGAGCGGGAGCCGCAGGCCGGTGGCCGCGTTGAGCCGGTTGCGCATCTCCACGGCGGTCAGCGAGTCGAAGCCCAGCTCGCGGAAGGCCCGTTCGGGGGCGATGGCGTCGGCGGAACCGTGGCCGAGTACGCCGGCCGCGTGGCCGCGTACGAGGTCGGTGAGCAGGCGGTCGCGGTCCGCCGGGGGCAGGTCCGCGATCCGGTCGCGCAGCGAGGAGGCGGTGTCGTCGCCGTCCTGGCTGGGGGCGGTCTCCTCGGCGAGTGCGCGGCGGACCTCGGGCAGGTCACCGATGAGCGGGCTGGGCCGGGCCGAGGTGAACACAGGCGCGAAGCGGTCCCAGTCGACGGCGGTGACAAGGACGACGGTCTCGTCGTCGGTGAGGACCTGCTGGAGGCCGGACAGTGCGACCTGGGGGGCCATGAAGGGGATGCCGCGGCTGCGCAGCTGCTCCTCGACGAGGTTGGCGGCCATGCCCGCGCCGCCCTCGGGGTCCCAGATGCCCCACACGACGGAGGTGGCGGTGCGGCCCCGGGCCCTGCGCCGGTCGGCGAGTGCGTCGAGGTAGGCGTTGGCGGAGGCGTAGGCGCCGTGGTCGGCGCTGCCCCAGACGCCGGAGATGGAGGAGAACAGGACGAAGGAGTCCAGGTCGTCCCGGTCGAAGACGGCGTCGAGGTTGGCGGCACCGGCGACCTTGGCGTAGAGGATGTCGGCGAACTCGTCGGGGTCGGTGTCGGACAGCGGCACGAGCAGGCCGGTGCCGGCGGCGTGGATGACGGTCCCGATCCGGGAGCCGTCCTGTTCGAGCCCGGCCACCAGTTCGGTGAGCCGGTCCCGGTCGGCGACGTCGCAGGCGGCGACGGTGACCTTGGTACCGAGCGCGGTCAGTTCGGCGGCCAGGTCGGCCGCGCCGGGTGCGTCGGCGCCCCGGCGGCCGACCAGGACGAGGTGTTCGGCGCCGCCCTCGGCCAGCCGGCGAGCGAGGTGCGCGCCTACGCCGCCGGTGCCGCCGGTGACCAGTACAGTGCCGCGCGGCTGCCAGGCGTCCGTGCGGGCGGTGTCGGCGGGCCGGGCGCGGACCAGCCGCCTGCCGTACGCGCCGGAGTGGCGTACGGCGATCTGGTCTTCGCCGTCCCGGCCTGCCAGGGCGCGGCACAGCCGGGCGGCGGCCCGCTCGTCGAGCGTGTCGGGCAGGTCGACCAGACCGCCCCAGCGCTGCGGGTGCTCCAGCGCGGCGCACCGGCCGAGGCCCCAGACCAGGTGCTGTCCGGGGCTGGTCACCGCGTCGTCGCGGCCCGCCGTGACCGCTCCCCGGGTGGCGCACCAGAGCGGGGCGGTGACGGCGCTGTCGCCGAGTGCCTGCACGAGGGTCAGGGTGAGCGCGGTGCCGAGGGGGAGGTGAGGGTGGCCCGGATGGGGCCGCTCGTCCAGGGCGAGCAGCGAGAGGACGCCGGAGACCGGGCCGGCCTGGCCTGCCGCCTCGGACAGCCGGGCGGTCAGCGCCGCCCTGTCGGTGTCGGCTTCGGTCAGAACGACCGGTACGGGGACGGCTCCGGCCTCGCGGAGCGCCTGGAGGGTGGCGTCCTGCGCCGGGTCGCCGTCCGTGGCGTCGGTGACCGCGACCAGCCAGGTGCCGGTCAGGGCGGCGGTGCGGCCCGGCGTGGCGTCGGCGAGGGGGCGCCAGTCGATCCGGTAGCGCCAGGAGTCCACGGTCGCGCGTTCGTCACGCCGCCTGCGCCAGTCCGCGAGGGCGGGCAGTACGACGGTCAGCGGGTCCTCGGGGCGGACGCCGAGCGTCGTGGTGAGCGCCGGGAGGTCCTGTCCGCCGACACTCTCCCAGAAGGCGGCGTCCGCGGGGTCGGTGGCGCCGACGGCTTGCTCCGTACCGGCCGGGGGCCGTTCCAGCCAGTACCTGCGTCGTTGGAAGGGGTACGTGGGCAGGTCCACGGCGTCGTCCGGGTGCCCGGAGAACAGGGTGTTCCAGTCCGGTGCGAGTCCGCCGGTGTGGGCCTCGGCGAGGGAGAGCAGGAAGCGGTCGAGACCGCCCTGGTCCCGGCGGAGGGTGCCGACGGCGACGGCGTCGGACTCCTCGGCCTCGGCGGTCTGGCTGATGCCCACGGTGAGCACCGGGTGGGCGCTGGACTCGACGAAGAACCGGAATCCCTGGGCGAGCAGAGTGCGGGTGGCCTCCTCGAACCGCACCGTCTGTCGCAGGTTGCGGTACCAGTACTCGGCGTCGAGCGCGTCGGAGTGCTGCCAGCGCAGGTCCACGGTGGAGAAGAACGGCACCCGGCCCGTCGTCGGCGCGATGTCCGCGAGACACTCCAGGAGCCGCTCGCGGATCTCCTCGACGTGCGCGGAGTGGGAGGCGTAGTCGACCGGGATCCGGCGGGCTCGCATGTCCTCGGCCTGCAGCTCGGCCACGATGCCGTCGATCGCCTCGGTGTCGCCCGCCAGCACGGTGGCGGCCGGGCCGTTGGCGGCGGCGACGGAGAGCCTGCCGTCCCACTGCTCAAGACGGCCGGTCAGCTCCTCCGGCGGCAGTGGAACCGAGGCCATTCCGCCCCGGCCCGCGAGGGTGATCAGGGCCTGGCTGCGCAGGGCGACGACCTTGGCGCCGTCCTCCAGGGACAGCGCCCCCGCGACAACTGCGGCGGCGATCTCGCCCTGCGAGTGACCGAGTACGGCGTCCGGCTCCACTCCGGCCGAGCGCCACAGCGCGGCCAGCGAGACCATCACGGCCCACAGCGCGGGCTGGACCACGTCGACCCGTTCCAGCGGCGGGGTGCCGGGGTCGCCGCGCAGGACGGCGGCGAGCGACCAGTCCACGTGGGGGGCGAGGGCGCGTTCGCATGCGGCCATGCGGTCGGCGAAGACCGGCGAGGAGTCGAGCAGGCCGAGCGCCATGCCGGCCCACTGGGATCCCTGCCCGGGGAACACGAACACGGTGCGACCGGCGGGTCCCGCGAGACCGCGGACCACGTTGGCGGCCTCGCTCCCGGTCACCAGTCCGTTGAGTCCCGTACGGAATCCGTCCGGGTCGCCCGCGACCACCACGGCGCGGTGCTCGAACGGCGACCGGCTGGTTGCGAGCGCCCGTGCGACAGCGCCGACGCCGAGGCCGGGGTCCGCATCGACGAAGTCGACGAGGGAGAGCAGCTGCCGCGCCCGCTCGGTCAGTGCCTCCTCGCTGCGGGCGGAGAGGACCCAGGGCACCAGCGGCAGCGGGTCGTGGGATTCAGGCTCCGTGGTTTCGGCGGGGGCGCGGTCCTCCGACGGGGACGACGCCTCCCCCAGAATGCGGTCTTCCGACTGGGGCGCCTCCTCCAGGATCACGTGGGCGTTGGTGCCGCTCACACCGAACCCGGACACGGCGGCGCGGCGGGGGCGGTCGGGATCGGCGGGCCAGGACCGCTCGTCGGTCAGCAGCTCCACCGCGCCCGAGGACCAGTCGACCTGCGGCGTCGGCTCGTCCACGTGCAGCGTCCGGGGCAGCACCCCGTGCCGCAACGCCTCCACCATCTTGATCACACCGCCCACCCCGGCAGCCGCCGAGGTGTGCCCGATGTTGGACTTGAGCGAGCCGAGCAGCAGCGGCCGCTCCGCAGGCCGGTCCTGGCCGTACGTGGCCAGCAGCGCCTGCGCCTCGATCGGGTCCCCCAGCCGGGTCCCCGTGCCGTGCGCCTCCACCGCGTCCACGTCACCGGGCAACAGCCGGGCGTCGGCCAGCGCCGCACGGATCACCCGCTGCTGCGAAGGACCGTTCGGCGCCGTCAGCCCATTGCTCGCCCCGTCCTGGTTCACCGCGCTGCCGCGCACGACCGCCAGCACCTGGTGGCCGTTGCGACGGGCGTCCGACATCCGCTCCAGCAGCAGCACGCCGACGCCCTCGGACCACGAGGTGCCGTCGGCCCCGGCCGCGAAGGCCTTGCAACGGCCGTCGGGTGCCAGGGCGCGCTGGCGGCTGAAGGCGACGTAGGGGTCGGGGTGCGGCATGACGGTGACACCGCACGCGAGGGCGAGGTCGCACTCGCCGGAGCGCAGCGCCCGTATCGCGAGATGCAGGGCGACCAGCGAGGACGAGCACGCGGTGTCCACGGTCACCGCCGGGCCCTCAAGGCCCAGGGTGTAGGAGATCCGGCCGGAGATCACGCTGCCTGCGGTGCCGGTGTGGAGCAGGCCCTGGACGTCGGACTGGTCGCGGGAGCCGTCGCCGTACCCGTTCGTCATGGCGCCGACGAAAACGCCGGTCGCGGTGCCCTTCAGCGTCGTCGGGTCGACACCCGCGCGTTCCAGCGTCTCCCAGGAGGTCTCCAGCAGCAGCCGCTGCTGCGGGTCGGTGGCGAGGGCCTCGCGCGGCGACATGCCGAAGAACGCGGCGTCGAACTCCCCCGCTTCGTGCAGGAATCCGCCGTGCCGGGTGTAGGAGGTGCCCGGCCGGTCCGGGTCCGGGTCGTAGAGGGCGGCCGTGTCCCAGCCCCGGTCGGCCGGCCATTCGGAGATGGCGTCGGTGCCGGAGGAGACCATGTCCCACAGCTGTTCGGGGTTGTTGGCGCCGCCGGGGTAGCGGCAGCTCATCGAGACGATCGCGATCGGCTCGTGCCTGGCGTCCTCCTCATCGCGCAGTCGCTGGCGCGCCTGCCCGAGGTCCGCGGTCGCCCGCCTGAGGTACTCAAGAAGCTTCTGTTCGTCCGGCATCTTCGCGGTGCTCCTCAGGCCATTCCGAAGTTGTTGTCAAGAAGGTCGAACAGCTCGTCGGCGCTGGCCGAGCCGAGTGCGTCGGCGTCCGCCGGTCCGGCCTCCGGCGCGGTGCGCCGGGCCCAGACCCGTACGAGGTTCTGCAGACGCGCGCCGATGTCGTCGGCGCCCTGGGCGCGAGGGTCGGCGGCCGTCAAAGCCGCCTCCAGCGCCTGGAGTTCGGCCAGCACCGGGGCGGCTGGTCCGGGTTGGCCACACAGACCGTCGTACAGGTGGTCGGCGAGGGCGGTGGGGGTGGGATGGTCGAACACGACGGTCGCGGCGATGGGTACGCCGGTCGCCGTACGCAGCCGGTTGCGGAACCGCACGGCGAGCATCGAGTCGAATCCGACGGCGGAGAACGCCTGGTCGGCCGGGACGGCCTGGCGGCCGGTGTACCCGAGGACTGCGGCGGCGTGGTCGCAGACCAGGTCCAGCAGCAGGCGGCGCCGGGCCGGTTCGTCCAGCGGTGCGAGCCGCCCGGCGAGTTCGGCGGCCGCGTCGTCCTGGTCGTCCTCGCCGGTGTCGGCCGGCGCGGCGGTCGCCTCGGGCAGTTCGCTGAGCAGTCGCAGCGCGCGGGGGTCGGGCACGGCGGCCAGGATGCGGTCCCAGCGGACGTCGGCGAGGATCGCAGCGGGTTCGTCGTGGTCCAGCGACTGTTGCAGGGCCGCGGTGACCGTGTCCGTCTTCAGCGGGCCCTCTGCCGCCTCGGCACCGGCGGGCGCGGGTTCCTGACCGCCGAGGGCAAGAGTGACGCAGTGGGTCCCCCGGTCGCGGCGGCTGCGGGCCAGGGCTTCGAGGGCTGCGTACGCGCTGGTCGCGGCGGATCGGCGGGCCGCCCCCCAGACGCCGCTCAGCGGGAACAGCACGGCGAGGGCGACGGAGGACGGGGTCGGGTGGTCGTCGAGAGTGGCGTCGAGGTCCAGGACCGGGCCGAGGACGGAACGCAGCGTGCCGTCCAGGTCCTCGGGGGTGAGTTCGGCGAGCGAGGCCCCGGTGTCGTGGGCGCGGGCGAGGTGGACGACGGCCGTGAGCGGTGCCTCGTCGGGCGCGTCGGCCAGTAGTGCGGCCAGTGCCTCCCGGTCGGCGGGGGCGTGGTCTGTGACAGTCAACTCGGCGCCCAGCGCGGCAAGTTCGTCGCGCAAGGCCGCCACGGCGTCCTGATCCATGGCCGAGTCGCCGTGCAGGGCTGCCGCAGCCTCCCGATCCACGCACCGGTCGCCGGCCAGCACGACATGACGGGCACCTCGCCGGGCCAGCCAGCGGGCGATGTCCACGCCCAGCTTCCCGGTGTCACCGGTGATCAGGGCGGTGCCGCCGGCCGGGGTCCAGTCGCGGCCCGCCGCCGCGGTGGGGGCCGGGGCGTGGACGAGTCGGCGCACGTGTCCGCCGGTGGGCCGTACGGCGAGGTGGTCCTCCTCGTAGCCGCCGGCGAGGAGGACGGCGAGGCGGCGCACCTCGTCGGGGCCGGGGCTCGACGGCAGGTCGGCGATGCCACCCCAACGCCGCGGCTGTTCCAGACCGAGGACCCGGCCGAGCCCCCACAGCTGGGCCCCGCCCGGACGGCCGAGCCGTTCGTCCGGGTCGACGGCGACGGCGCCACCGGTCACGCACCACAACGGGGCGTCAAGCCCGAGGGCGTCCAGGGCCTTCAGCAGTTCGAGGGTGGCGGCGGTTCCGGCGAGCACCAAGGACCCGTCCGCGGCCGTACGTTCGTCCAGAGCGAGCAGGGACAGCACACCGGAGGCCGGGAGGGGCGCGTCCGCGACGGCGTCGGCGACGTCCTGCGCCGTACGAGCCGCGTCACCCGCGTCCACGGTGACGGTGCGGGCCTGCGCGCCACCGAGCCGCAACGCGTCATGGCACGCACCGACGAGCGGGTCGTCGGCGTGCTGCTTCGGTACGACGAGGAGCCAGCCGCCGACGAGCGGCGCGGCCGGCTGGTCGGCCACGGGCTGCCAGCGGACGCGATAGCCGAGGGACCGTACGGCGTCCTGGTCGAGCCGGGCGCGGCGCCAGCCGGACAGCACCGGCAGCACCTCGCGCAGCGCGGGGGCGAAGGCTTCTGGTGTGGCGTCCGCGTCCGCGCCGAGGGCGGCGGCCAGTCCGGCCGGGTCGCCGCTGTCCACGGCCGCCCAGAAGCGGTCCTGCGCGGCGTCGACACCGCCCGCCGCCGTGGCCGCCAGGGCGGTCCGGCCAGGAGTGGGCAGCCAGAAACGGGTCCGCTGGAAGGCGTAGGTGGGCAGGGCGACGCGGACGCCGGGCGCGGCCCGGTCCAGGACGTCCGGCCAGGCCACCTCCGCGCCGGTGGTCCACGCCTCGGCGAGCGAGGCGAGGAACCGCGCGGGGTCGCCGTCGTCGCGACGCAGCGTCCCGACGGCGGTGACGGTCCGCCCCGCCTTTTCAGCGGTTCCCTCGACACCGGCGGTGAGCACGGGGTGCGGGCTCGTCTCGATGAAGAGGTCGAATCCGGCGTCGAGCAGGTGGCCGGTGGCGCGCACGAACTCGACGGGTTCGCGCAGGTTCCGGTACCAGTAGTCCGCGGTCAGGAGCGATCCGTCGATGGTCTCGCCGGTCACCGTGGAGTACAGAGGTACGTCGCCCGTGCGGGGCCGTACGTCGGCCAGAGCGGCGAGCAGGTCGTCGCGGACCTGGGCCACCTGGGCCGAGTGCGCCGCGTAGTCGACCGGGATGCGCCGGGCTCGTACCCCGTCGGCCTCGCAGGCCGCGAGCAGGTCCGACAAGGCGGCCGGTTCCCCGGCGACCACCACCGCGTCGGGGCCGTTCACCGCGGCCACGCAGACGCGGTCGCCGTGGGGCGACAGCAGGGCGCGGGCCCGGTCCTCGGAGACGGCGAGGGACACCATGCCACCGGCACCGGCCAGTGCGACGAGGGCCCGGCTGCGCAGCGCGACGACCTTGGCACCGTCCTCCAGGGACAGCGCCCCGGCCACCACAGCGGCGGCGATCTCACCCTGACTGTGCCCGACGACGGCCGACGGCTCGACGCCGTACGACCGCCACAGCGCGGCCAGCGACACCATCAGGGCCCACAGCGCCGGCTGGACGACATCCACCCGGTCCAAGGAAGGCGCGTCGGGCTCGTCACGCAGCACGCCTGTCAACGACCAGTCCACGTGCGGCGACAGAGCAGCCTCGCACTCCGCGATCCGCTCCGCGAAGACGGGGGCGGAATCCAGCAGCCCCAACGCCATGCCCGCCCACTGCGATCCCTGGCCCGGGAAGACGAAGACGGTACGGCCGCCGCTGCGGGCGAGTCCCTCGACGGCTCCGGACGCGGCCGCCCGGCCTGCCAGGGCGGCCAGCGCGTCCAGCAGTTCCGTACCGCTGGTTCCGACGACGACGGCCCGGTGCGGGAAGGCGGACCTGGTGGTCGCCAGCGAGTGGGCGACGTCGGCCGGTTCCAGTTCCGGCCGCTGGATGAGGTGGGCGTGCAGCCGCGCGGCTTGCTCGCGCAGGGCCGACTGGGAGCGGGCAGAGAGGAGCCAGGGCAGTGCGGCCGGCGGGCGTGGGCCGTGCGGGTCGGCGGCGGGCGGGGAATCAGGGGTCCGGGGGGAGGCGGCCAGTGCGGCGGTCGGCTCGGCCACCTCCGCTGCGGCGACCGGCAACGTGGTGGCCGGACGCGGGCCAGCACTTTCCAGGGCAGCTGCCACCGAGGCGGCTGGCAGCGCGGTGGCCGGACGCGGACCACGGCCGTCAGCGTCTTCCGGAGCGGCTGCCGCCGGGAGGACCGTCTCCGAGGGCGCCTCCTCCAGGACGACGTGGGCGTTGGTGCCGCTCATGCCGAATGCCGAGACTCCGGCGCGGCGGGGGCGGCCCGGGGTCTGCCAGGGGCGGGCCTGGACGAGGAGCCGGACGGCTCCACCGGACCAGTCGACCCGTGTGGTGGGGTCGTCGGCGTGCAAGGTCCTGGGCAGCGTCCCGTGCCGCATGGCCAGGACGGTCTTCATCAGTCCGGCCACGCCCGCCGCGGCCTGGGTGTGGCCGAGGTTGGACTTCAGCGAGCCCAGCCAGAGCGGCCGGTCCGCCGGGCGGTCCTGACCGTAGGTGGCCAGCAGCGCCTGCGCCTCGATGGGGTCGCCCAGGACCGTGCCGGTGCCGTGCGCCTCGACCAGGTCGACGTCTCCGGTGGACAGGCCGGCATGGGACAGCGCCTGGCGGATCACCCGTTGCTGGGCGAGGCCGTTGGGGGCGGTGAGCCCGTTGCTGGCGCCGTCCTGGTTGACCGCGGTACCCCGTACCAGGGCGAGGACGGGGTGGCCGAGGCGCCGGGCGTCGGACAGTCGCTCGACCAGAATCATGCCGGCGCCCTCGCCCCAGCCGGTGCCGTCGGCACCGTCGGCGAACGAACGGCAGTGGCCGTCGGGCGAGAGACCGCCCTGCTTGCTGAACTCCACGAAGACATCCGGGGCGGCCATCACGGCGGCGCCGCCGACGAGCGCGAAGGAGCAGTCACCGGCGCGCAGCGCCTGGCCGGCGAGGTGCAGAGCCACCAGCGAGGAGGAGCAGGCCGTGTCGAGGGTGACCGCCGGGCCCTCGATGCCGAGCGTGTAGGCGATCCGGCCGGACGCCACGCTGGTGACATTGCCGCTGAGCAGATGCCCTTCGACTCCGTCGGACGGCGTGCCCGGCCCGGTGCCGTAGCCCTGGGAGGCCACGCCGACGAAGACCCCGCCCCGGCTGCCGCGGACCGACAGCGGGTCGATCCCGGCCCGTTCCAGGACTTCCCAGGAGGTCTCCAGCAGCAGCCGCTGCTGCGGGTCCATGGCCAGGGCCTCACGGGGCGAGATCCCGAAGAAGCCGGCGTCGAAGTCGCCCGCCCCGTCGAGGAATCCGCCGCCGGAGGTGTAGAAGCTGCCCGGTCGGCCGGGGTCGGGGTCGTACAGCGCGTCCAGGTCCCAGCCGCGGTCGGCGGGGAAGGCACCGATGGCGTCCACCTCGTCGGCCACCAGCCGCCACAGGTCCTCCGGGCTGCGCACCCCGGCGGGGAAGCGGCAGGCCATCGCGACCACGGCGAGGGGATCGTCGGCGAGCTCGACGGTCGTGGCCGGGGGTGCGGCGGTGTCCGGGCCGACGGCGGGCTGTGCGGTGCCCGCGAGGCCGAGGCGGATGTGCCGGGCGAGGTCGGTCGCCGTGGGGTGGTCGAAGAGCGCGGTGACGGGCAGGCCGAAGCCGGTGGCGGTCACCAGGCGGTTGCGCAGTTCGACCGCCGTGATGGAGTCGAAGCCGATGTCGCGCAGCGGGCGGTCGGGGTCGACCCGTTCGGCGGAGGTGTGGCCGAGGATCGCCGCCGCCTCGGTGGTGATCAGCTCGACCAGGAGCCGGTTCCCCTCGGTCTCGGGAAGAGCCGTAAGGCGGTCCCGCCACTTGTCGCCGTGGTCCGTCGCTGCGGCCGGACCGCCCTCGGACGGCTCCGCCGCGAGCGGCTCGGCGACCTCGGGCAGCGTCTGCAGAAGCTTGCTGGGACGTCCGGAGGTGAAGACCGGGATGAACCGTCGCCAGTCCATGTCGGCTACCACCACATGGGTGTCCCCCGCGTCCAGGGCCTGGTGGAGCGCGGTCAGCGCCTCTTCGGGCCGCAGGCCGACGAGGCCGTGGCGGCGCAGCCCGGCGCCGGCATCGCCGTCGGCCATGCCGATGCCCTCCCAGGGGCCCCACGCGACGGAGACGGCGGCCAGGCCGCGGGCTCTGCGCCGGGCGGCGAGGGCGTCCAGGTGCGCGTTGGCCGCGGCGTACGCGGCCTGGCCGCCGCTGCCCCAGGTGCCCGCGATGG
This sequence comes from Streptomyces sp. NPDC002845, assembly GCF_053591955.1. Taxonomy (NCBI): domain Bacteria; kingdom Bacillati; phylum Actinomycetota; class Actinomycetes; order Kitasatosporales; family Streptomycetaceae; genus Streptomyces; species Streptomyces sp. NPDC002845. Next base: position 77,755 of record NZ_JBSFUU010000039.1, read on the forward strand.
AGGAGAACAGGACGAAGGCGTCCAACGGTTCGTCGGCGAGGAGTTCGTCGAGGTGGTCGGCTCCGTCGGCCTTGGCGGCCAGTTCCGCGTGGAACCGTTCGGGCGTGCAGTGCTCGGTGCGGGTGTCGGACACGGTGCCCGCGGCGTGGAAGACCGCGCGCGGTGTGTCCCCGGCCGCCCGGAGCCGCTCGATGAGCGTGGCGGCCTCGGCGCGGTCGGCGATGTCGCAGGCGGCCACGGTGACCCGTGCACCGGCCTGCTCCAGCTCTTCGGCGAGTGCGGCCGCCCCGGCAGCGGCGGGCCCCTGCCGCCCGGCCAGAACCAGATGCCCGGCCCCTTCCCGGGCCAGCCAGCGGGCGACGTGCCGGCCGATCCCGCCGGTGCCGCCGGTCACCAGCACGGTCCCGCGTGGCCGCCAACGGGTGGGGGCGGGCACGGCGTCGGAGACCGCACCGCCCTCCGCGACCGGGACGTCCTCCGGAGCCCGTACGGCGTCCGGAACCCCTACGGCGGCTGGGAAGGGGACCGCGTCCGGACCTGCTGGCGCAGCCATGCGGCCCACCGCGCCAGGGACTGCGTCCGCAACCGCGAGGCCCTCCACAGCCGGTACGGCGTCCGGACCGGCCGGGGGTGTCGTGGCCCGGGCAGAGCCCGCCTCACTGCCCCTGGCATCGGCCGGGCGGTCGGCAGCCGGGCGGTCGGCGGCACCGTGCGTCGCGCGGTCAAGGATGCGGGGAGCCGGGACCAACCGGCGGCCGAGCAGGCCGGACGGGCGGACGGCGATCTGGTCCTCACCGGCGAGTTCGTCCGTGTCGCCGACGCGGTCCGCGCCTCGCAGGCACGCACACAGGCCACGCAGGACAGCGGGGTCGAGCCGCTCGGGCAGGTCGATCAAGCCGCCCCAACGGTCGGGGTGCTCCAGGGCGGCGACCCTGCCGAGTCCCCACACACGGGCCTGGGCGGGAGACGGCGGCGTGTCCTGGCCCGCCTGGACCGCGCCGGAGGTCACACACCACAGGCGGCCCCGGGTGCCGGTGTCGCCGAGGGCCTGGAGGAGGGTCAGGGTAAGGGCGAGCCCCGCGCCGAGCGGCGCGTGGTCCGGGTGGGGGCGGTCGGTCAGGGCCAGCAGGGAGACCACGCCGGTGGCCCCGGCAGGCAGCCGGCCGGCCAGTTCCGCGCGCCCGGTGCCGGTGCCGATCCGGATGACGGACACCTCGGCGCCGTGCTCCGCGAGGGCCTGCTCACAGGCGGCGGCCGTCTCCGTGACGGCGGGGTCGTCCGGCACCGCAAGCAGCCAGGGGCCGGACAGCCGGGCGCGGGCGGGCACCCCCAAGGGCTGCCAGTCGACGCGGTACCGATGCCGGGCGGCGGCCGATTCGTGGTCCCGGCGCGAGCGCCAGGCGGACAGCGCGGGCAGTACGTCACCCAGCGGCGCCGCTTCGTCGAGGCCCAGCAGCGAGGCGAGGGACGGCACGTCGGCCGTGGCGACCAGGTCCCAGAAGGCGTCGGAGCCGGCCGTACCGCCCGTGGTACCGCCGTCCGTGCCCTTCGCGACGGCCGGGCGCGGCCAGAACCGCTCGTGCTGGAAGGGGTAGGTGGGCAGGTCGACATGGCGGTCCGGCGTATCGTCGCGCCCTGCGGACCAGTCGACGGGGACCGCGCTGACGTGCAGCCGGGCGAGGGCCGCGACGACAGAGACCGCCTCCGGCTGCTGCTTGGGCAGCAGAGGGACAGCCTCCACACCGGGAACCCCGGGCGCGTCCTCCGGCAGGCAGGCCGGCACCAGGGCGGAGAGGACCCCGCCCGGCCCGGCTTCCAGGAACGTCGTCGCTCCCTCGGCCACGAGGTGCCGTACGCCGTCCATGAACCGCACCGTGCCGCGCACGTGCCGCACCCAGTAGTCCGGGGAGCACAGCTCGTCGGCGGGGGCGGGCTCACCGGTCAGGTTGGAGATCACGGGGATCCGGGGCTCGGCGTACGACAGGCCCTCGGCCACCTCACGGAAGGCGTCGAGCATGCCCTCCATCCGGGCGGAGTGGAACGCGTGGCTCACGGTGAGCCGCCGGGTCCGGCGCCCCTGACAGCGGAACTCCTCGGCCGCACCGAGTACGGCGTCCTCGTCACCGCTGATCACCGTGGCCGCCGGACCGTTGACGGCCGCGATCCCGACCGTGCCGTCGGGCAGGTGGCCGAGGACGCGGAGCACCTCCTCCTCACCGGCCTCGACCGCCACCATGGCGCCGCCCTCGGGCAGTTCGTCCATCAGCCGTCCACGGGCGGCGACCAGGGCGCAGGCGTCGGGCAGGTCCAGCACCCCGGCGACGTGCGCGGCGGCCAGTTCGCCGACCGAGTGGCCGATCAGGAGGTCCGGGACGACTCCCCAGTGGCCCAGCAGCCGGAACAGCGCCACTTCCAGGGCGAACAGCGCGGGCTGGGTGTACCGGGTGCGGTTCAGCAGCAGGGCCTGCTCCCTGCCCTCGGCGGCGAACATGATGTCGCGCAGCGGGAGGTCGAGGTGAGGGGCGAGGTGGGTCAGTACGTCGTCCAGGGCATCGGCGAACACCGGCTCGTCGCGGTACAGCGCGGCTCCGGCGGCGGCGCGCTGGCTGCCCTGTCCGGGGAAGAGCAGCACGGTACGCCCGGGTGCCGCGAGGCCGGTGACCAGTTCCGGGGCCGGTGCTCCGGCGGCCAGGGCCTCCAACGCGCGGCGCGCTGCCGTCTCGTCGTGCCCGGGCACGGCGGCCCGGTGCTCCAGCGCGGCCCGGCCTCGGGCCAGCGCCAGGGCCACGTCGGGCAGCGGGGTGCCGGGGTGCGCGTCGAGGTGGGAGAGCAGCCGGGCCGCCTGGGCGCGTAGCGCGGCGGGGGTACGGGCGGACAGCAGCAGCGGCAGCGTCCGGGCCAGTGGGCGGTGTGCCTGACCGTCCACGGCCCAGCCGGGCGTGCGTTCCGCCGACCGACCGTCCCCAGGCTCGTCAGTCGTATCCTCCACCGCCCGACCATCCGCAGGCTCGCCGGCCGCACGCTCCACCAGCCCGCCGGCCGTGCCGTGGGCCGAACCGTCGGCAGTGCTGCGGGCCGTACCGGAACCCGAAGGGTCCCGCTCCTCCTCGTACGAGGTGGGCGCCTGTTCCACGATCACGTGCGCGTTGGTCCCGCTGATGCCGAACGACGAGACTCCGGCGCGGCGCGGCCGACCGGTCTGCGGCCACGGGGTCGGCTCGGTCAGCAGCCGCAGGCCCGCCGTGTCCCAGTCGACGTGCGTGCTGGGTTCGTCGGCGTGCAGGGTCCGGGGCAGTTCGGCGTGGCGGATGGCGAGCACCATCTTGATGACACCTGCGACGCCGGCGGCCGCCTGGGTGTGGCCGATGTTGGACTTGACCGATCCCAGCCACAGCGGCCCGTCGGCCGTCCGCCCGGCCCCGTAGACGGCCTCGAGGGCCTGGGCCTCGATGGGGTCGCCGAGCCGGGTGCCGGTGCCGTGCGCCTCGACGGCGTCGACCTCGTCGGCCGCGACCCGGGCGTCGGTGAGCGCGGCCCGGATGACCCGCTGCTGTGCCGGTCCGCTGGGTGCGGTCAGGCCGTTGCTGGCGCCGTCCTGGTTGACGGCGGTGCCGCTGAGCACCGCGAGCACGCGGTGGCCGTGGCGGCGGGCGTCCGAGAGGCGCTCCAGGAGCAGCATCCCGACGCCCTCGGCCCAGCCGGTGCCGTCTGCGGAGGCGGCGAACGCCTTGCAGCGGCCGTCCGGGGCCAGTCCGCGCTGGCGGCTGAACTCGACGAACAGCTTGGGCGTGCTCATGAGGGTGACGCCCCCGGCCAGGGCCTGTGCGCACTCGCCCCCGCGCAGCGCCTGGGCGGCCAGGTGCAGGGTCACCAGCGACGAGGAGCAGGCGGTGTCCACGGTGAGGGCGGGGCCGTCGAGGCCCAGTTCGTACGAGATCCGGCCGGACATGACGCTGGCGGTGTTGCCCGTCATGACGTGTCCCTCGGACACACCGGGTGCGCCGGTGAGGGTGGCGGGGTAGTCCTGGCCATTGGTGCCGACGAACACACCGACCGGCCGGCCGCGCAGCGAGGTCGGGTCGATCCCGGCGTGTTCGACGGTCTCCCAGCAGGTCTCGAGGAGCAGCCGCTGCTGCGGGTCCATGGCCAGCGCCTCGCGGGGCGAGATCCCGAAGAAGGTGGCATCGAAGCCCCCGGCGTCGTGCAGGAATCCGCCGCGTCGGCTGTACGTGGTGCCGGGCCGGTCCGGGTCCGGGTCGTAGAGCCCCTCGGTGTCCCAGCCCCGGTCCGGCGGCCAGTCCGCGATGACGTCCCGTCCCTCGGAGAGCAGCTGCCAGAAGGCTTCCGGGCCGTGGACGGCACCGGGGAACCGGCAGCCGATGCCGATGATCGCGATCGGGTCGTCATCAGTGGCGGCCGACCCCGCCGGGAGGCCGCCGGACGCGGCGGAGACGTTCGCGGTGGCGTCGGCGCGCTGCACGTCCGGTTCGGACGGGGCGAGTTCGGCAAGGAGATGGGCGGCGAGTGCCTGCGGTGTCGGGTGGTCGAAGAGCAGGGTGGTGGGCAGCCGCAGTCCGGTGGCCGTGCCGAGCCGGTTGCGGAGTTCCACCGCGGTGAGGGAGTCGAAGCCGAGTTCGGCGAAGGCCCGGCCGGGGGCTATGTCGGTGGCGGCCCGGTGGCGCAGCACCGTCGCAGCGTGCGTGCGTACGAGGTCGGTGATGTAACGGGACCGCTCGGCGGCGGGAAGCGCGGCGAGTTGCCCCCGCACCTGCCCGTCCGGCTCGGCCTGCCCTGCCTGCCCGTCCCGCGCCGATGTCTGCGCGCCGGGAACGGCGGCGCCCGGCAGGCTGCTCAGCAGTGCCGTGGAGCGCAGGCCGACGGCCTCGCGGTAGCGCTGCCAGTCGACATCGGCGACGACGCAGAGTTCGTCCTGGTCCGCCAGGGCCGCGGTCATGGCACGGACGGCCGCCCGCGGCTCCATGGGGCTGATGCCCAGGCGGCGAAGGCGGTCGGCGATCCCGTCGTCGACCATGCCGCCGCCCGCCCAGGCGCCCCAGGCGACGGACGTGCCGGGCAGTCCGGCGGCCCGGCGCTCGGCGACCAGTGCGTCGAGCGCGGCGTTGGCGGCGGCGTAGTTGCCCTGGCCGGCGCTGCCGAGGACACCCATGAACGAGGAGAACACGACGAAGTCGGACAGGCCGAGTCCGTCGGTGACCTCATGCAGAGTGCGGGCAGCGGTGACCTTGACGCGCATCAGTGTGGCGAGCCGTGCCGGGTCGAGGGCGTCGAGTGTGCCGTCGTCGAGGACCCCGGCGGCGTGGACGACCGTGGTGAGCGGCTGCTCCGCGGGGATCGCGGCGACAACCGCCGCCAGTTCCGCGCGGTCGGCGGCGTCGCAGGCGGCGATGGTCACCCGGGCGCCCAGCGAGGTGAGTTCGGCGCACAGTTCGTCCGCGCCGGGCGCCGCAGGTCCGCGACGGCTGAGCAGCAGCAGGTGGGCGGCCCCCTGTTCGGCCAGCTCGCGGGCCACCTGGGCGCCGACTCCACCGGTGCCTCCGGTGATCAGTACGGTGCCGCCCGGGGCCTGGCCGCCGACGGACTTGCGCCCGGCCTTGACCGGCAGCAGGCGACGGCCGTACACGCCGGAGGAGCGCACGGCGACCTGATCCTCGTCGGCGACGGCGGCGAGGACCGCGCAGAGCCGGTCGGCGGCCCGCTCGTCCAACGCGGCGGGCAGGTCGACGAGACCGCCCCAACTGTCGGGGCGTTCCAGGGCGACCGTCCGGCCCAGTCCGGCGACCGCGGCCTGAACGCTCACGGCGGCGAGCTGCTCGCCACCGCCCACGACCGCCAGGCCACGGGTGACGCACCACAGCGGGGCGTCCGTCCCGGTATCGCCGAGCGCCTGGACCAGGGCAAGCGTCAGGGAGAGCCCAGCCGGCACATCGGGTTGGGCGGGGTGCGGGCGTACCTCTTCGGCCAGCAGCGAGAGCACGCCCGCCACGGGCCCTTCGCCCGACGGGGCACGCAGGGCGGCCGCAAGGGATTCCCGGTCCTGGTCCGGGCCGGAGACGACCACGGGCACCGGTTCGGCACCGGCCGCCGTCAGCGCGGCCAGGACGTCGGCACCGCTGTCCGCTGCCGGAAGCGCAACAAGCCACCGCCCGGACAGCCGCGCCCTCGGGGCGAGCGTCAGCGGCCGCCAGCCCACGCGGTAGCGCCAACTGTCGGCACGCTGCCCTCGTATCCGCTCGGAGCGCCACGCGGACAGAGCGAGCAGCACCCGGCCCACCGCGTCCGGGTCGACCCCCAGGGCGTCGGCGAGGACATCGGAGTCCTGGCTCTCGATCTCCTGCCACAGTCCGTCGTCGGCCGGGCCGGCGGGCTCCGACGACTGCGGCGCCTCCAGCCAGTAACGGCGGCGCTGGAACGGGTAGGTGGGCAGGTCCACCAGTCGGGCGCCGGTGTCCGCGAAGACCGGCTTCCAGTCGACGGGGAGCCCCCGTACGAAGGCTTCTCCGAGCGCGTGGTGCAGACGCCGCAGTCCGCCCTCACCGCGCCGGAGCGTGCCGAGTACGACGGCCTCGGTTCCCGCTTCCTGGACGGTCTCCTCGATGCCCATGGTGAGCACCGGGTGCGGGCTGACCTCAATGAACCCCGTGTAGCCGGACTCCGCCAGCGTACGGACGGCCGGTGCGAACGCGACGGTGGCCCGCAGATTGCGGTACCAGTAGTCCGCGTCCATCCCGGCGGTGTCCAGCCAGCCGCCGACCTCCACCGTGGAGTACAACGGCACTTGACCCGCCATCGGCCGCAGCCCGGCCAGGGCTTCCATGAGTACCCCGTGTATTTCCTCCACATGGGTGGAGTGCGAGGCGTAGTCCACATCGATGCGCCGGGCCCGTACGCCCTCGGCCTCACAGTCAGTCAGCAACGCGGCCAGAGCGTAGGGGTCGCCGGACACCACCCCGGCGGAAGGGGCGTTGACGGCTGCGATCGACAGCCCGGGGCGGTCGGCGAGGAGGTCCGTCAGGCGGTCGTACGGGAGGGCGACGGAGACCATGCCGCCGCGTCCGGCCAGGACCTCCAGGGCCTGGCTGCGCAGGGCCACGACCTTGGCCCCGTCCTCCAGGGACAGCGCGCCCGCCACCACGGCAGCGGCGATCTCCCCCTGCGAGTGACCCACGACGGCGTCCGGCACCACCCCGAACGACCGCCAGACCTCCGCCAACGACACCATCACCGCGAACAGCGCCGGCTGGACCACATCGACCCGGTCCCACGCACTGCCCGAGCGCACGGCGTCCAGCAAAGACCAGTCCACGAAGGGAGCCAGAGCCCGCTCGCACTCCTCCATCCGGGCCGCGAACACCGGCGACTCGTCCAGCAACTCCCGTGCCATACCGGCCCATTGGGAGCCCTGGCCGGGAAAGACGAACACGACCGGTCCGGCGGCGGTCGCCTCGCCCTCCGCCACGTCCGCGCCGGGCGCACCGGTGGCCAGCGCCGTGAGCCCCTCCTCCAGCGTCCGCCGGTCCCCGCCGACCACGGCACGGTGGTCGAACAGCGAACGGGACGTGAGCAGGGAGAGTCCGAGGTCGCGGGCGGCGGGGCCGGCGGTGTCCCGAAGGAGCGGCAGCAGACGGCGTGCCTGGTCGCGCAGGGCGTCCGGGGTACGGGCGGAGAGCACGAGCGGTACCGGGGACGTGTCGGGTACGGGGTCGTGGTCGGCCGACGGGGCAGGGGGCGCCTCCTCCAGGATGAGGTGGGCGTTGGTCCCACTGATCCCGAAGGACGACACCCCCGCCCTCCGCGGACGCCCCTCGACCGCCGCCCAATCCCGCTGCTCCGTCAGCAGCTCGACCCCGCCCGAGGCCCAGTCCACGAGCGGCGTCGGCTCATCCACGTGCAAGGTCCGTGGCAGCGCACCTTCCTGAAGGGCCATCACCATCTTGATGACACCGGCCACCCCGGCCGCCGCCTGCGCGTGCCCGATGTTCGACTTCAACGACCCCAGCCAGAGCGGCCGTTCGTCCGGCCGTTCCCGCCCATAGGTGGCCAGCAGCGCCTGCGCCTCGATCGGGTCCCCCAGCCGCGTCCCCGTACCGTGCGCCTCTACGACATCCACCTCGCCGGGAGCCACTCCGGCCGCCGAAAGCGCGGCCCGGATCACCCTCTCCTGCGCCGGCCCGCTGGGCGCGGTCAGCCCGTTGCTCGCCCCGTCCTGGTTCACCGCGCTGCCGCGCACGACCGCCAGCACTCGATGGCCGTTGCGACGGGCGTCCGACAACCGCTCCAGGACCAGGAGCCCGACTCCTTCGGCCCAGCCCGTGCCTGCCGCCGACGCGGCGAACGAGCGGCACCGACCGTCCGCTGAAAGCCCCCGCTGCCGCGAGAACTCCACGAACGTCCCCGGCGACGACATCACCGTCACCCCACCCGCCAGCGCCAGCGAGCACTCCCCCGAGCGCAGGGCCTGGGCCGCCAGATGCACCGCGACCAACGACGACGAGCACGCCGTATCCACCGTCACCGCAGGACCCTCGAGCCCCAGCGAAAACGCCACCCGACCCGACAACACGCTTCCCGCGCCGCCCGTCAGCCGCTGGCCGTCGACGCCTCCGGCGGGTATGTGCAGTGCGGGTCCGTAGTCGTGGTACATGATTCCGGCGAAGACGCCGGTGCGGCTGCCGCGCAACGTGTGCGGATCGATACCCGCCCGCTCCACCGCCTCCCACGAGGCCTCAAGGAGCAACCGCTG